>SKSV01000286.1 GCA_007122815.1 Trueperaceae bacterium
CCCTGCAACGCAGCAACATCGGACTCCAGCCCACCAACCTCAGCCGAAGCCTCCATCAACGCAGCCGTACGCTCAGACACCAAACCCTGCAACGCAGCAACATCGGACTCCAGCCCACCAACCTCAGCCGAAGCCTCCATCAACGCAGCCGTACGCTCAGACACCAAACCCTGCAACGCAGCAACATCGGACTCCAGCTGACCGATGGACGCCTGGTCCTGCTCCGCGCGCGCCTCGAGCGCTTGGATCTCGTCCAAGAGGGAGGCGCCCGCCTCGACGGAGCTCTCGAGCGTAGCCTCGAGAGCAGCCACGCGGTTCTCGGCGTGGGCGAGGTCTGCCAGAGCCTCGTCGCGCTGCTGGCGCGCCTCGGCGACCGCGTCGGCTTCGGCACGCACGGCGGCCGACATGGCACCGAGGTCGTCTTCGAGTTCAGCGACACGGGCCTCGAGCTGCTCGGCTTCGGCTGTGGTAGCTGCCAGGGCGTCCCGCTCGGACTCCAGTTCCGCCAAGGTCTGCTGCGTACGCAGGCGGAGGTAGTCGCGCTCGGCCTGCGCTGCTATCGCCCCCTCCTCGGCCATGGTGCCCTGCGTCAGAGCCAAGGCGGCCTGCTCGCGCGCCTCTTCGGCTTCGGCGATGGCCGCGTCGCGCTCCGCTTCGGCACTCGCGACCTGCTCGGCAGCGGCGGCCAGCGCGTCCTCCGCCTCCTCGCCTAGGCTCTCGACCTCTTCCGCCGCGGCCTCCCGCGCTTCGAGCGCCTCGGCGACCGAGGCCTCAGCCTCGTCTACGGCCGCCTCCAACCGCTCGATCTCGGTCTGCAACTGCGCGACCGTAGCGGTCAGGCTCTCGTTCTCGGCTTCGAGTTCTTGCTCACGCTGACTCGGCCCACAGGCGCTGGCTAATATCAGCAGCAGCGCTGCGGCAAGCCAAAGGAGCGTCACGCGCCCTGCGTTCTTCCTTAGCATGTAGTCACCCTCCTCGATGAAGGAACGTGGGGTACGGGCTCGGCTCGGACTCCCCTAGCATAGTCCGATGGGGCCGCCTCGGTGTCGGCTCAGCGATTGCGGCCGAAGCGGAGTTCGGGTACACGTAGGGCGTACGCCAGGGCGAGGAACACGATCAGCGTCACCGCGCCACCGACCAGGACGCTCGTCAGCGCCTCCCACCAAGCCGGCAGGGCGAGCGCTCCCGTGATCGCATTGGCGCACCAGCGTGCCCCGGCGACGGCCACGACGGCCGCGATCGAGACCCGGAACGCCTGCCGGGCCACCGCGCGCACGTCGAGCCCTTCGGCTCGGCGCAACCAGGCCAGCAAGACCAGCGCCTGAGCGCTCATGGCCAAGGCCGTGCCCCAGGAGACGCCGGCGATCCCCAAGCGCGGCGCCAGGAGGACGAAGAGCAGTGCGGTGAGGAGCGTGAAGGCTACCGAGACCGCCACCGGCGCAGCGACGCGCTGGCGAACGAAGAAGGGACGCAGCAGGTAGTTCACCAAGCCCGCCGCCGGTAGCGCCACGCCTAGCGGCGCCAGCGCCAAGACCGCCAGAGAGATCGTCACCTCCTGGCCCTGAGCCGGCTGCAGCAACTCGAAGACGGTCCGCACGGCATCTTCGGCGAAGGCGTAGGTGGCCGCCCCGGCCGGTAGCGTCAGCAGGAGGATGAAGCGCGTCCCCGACTCTAGTGTGGCGGAGAACCTGCTCGAACCTTCCGCGGCGAGGTTCCCGAGACGCGCGTAGTAGGCCATGGCCGGGCTGATCGCGAACAGCCCTAGGGCGAGGCTGAAGAGCATGGTCGAGAGAGCGTAGGCGGTGACCGCGCCGGCGGGGAAGAGGGCGTCGTTAGACACGATCCTCTGAGCCACCACGTTGAGCAGCTGCCGCGCCCCGGTGGTGAAGGCGAACGGCGCCATGAGAGCGAGGGCCAGGGGCATGGAGGAGTGCCACCAGCGGCCCAGAGTTGGAAGGACCCCGGCGCGCCACATCGCGGGCCACTGGACCAGTGCCTGCGCTGCGCCGCCGAGGACCACGCCGAGCGCGAGCCAGCGGGCTTCGCCGGGGTAGGCGAGCATGGCCGCGATGGCCACGACGTTGAGGAGGACCGGCGCCCAGGCAGGCGCGAAGAAGCGCTCTTCGGCGTTCAGCACGCCCATCGCCAACGCCGAGAGGCTTATCGCTAGCAGCACGGGGAAGGTGAGGCGCACCAGTTGCACCGCGAGCTCTCTGTCAACGTTCGACTGCGGCGCTAGCAGCAGTTCTACTATCCAAGGCGCTGCCATCAGCGCCAGCGCCAGGACGAGACCGTTGGCCAGCGCCAAGACGCTCAACATGGCACCCGCGAAAGCACGGCGGTCCTCACCGCGCAAGCGCTGGTAGAGAGGGATGAAGGCGTTGGTTAGCGCGCCTTCGGCCAGCAGCTCACGGAACAGGTTGGGCACCGTCCATGCCAAGCGGAAGGCGTCGCTCGCCCGAACGGGGAAGAGCGCCACGAGCAGGACCTCCCGCAGGAGCCCGCTGGCACGAGAGGCGAGCGTCCCGCCCATGAAGGTGAAGGCCCCTCTTGCCGATGATCGCCGGGCCGGCGGCTCGAGCCCCGCAGCGGGCGCAGCGCCAGGTCCCGCAGCGGGCTTCACTGGCGAGCCCGCGCAGCCGCCAAGGCAGGGCTCGAGGCGTTCTCGGCCAACGTCTTGCGCTGTGCGACCCGGGCCATGCTGCTCCTAGCCGACGCTCCGGCCAGCTGCGCCTCGACGCTGGTTCGAGCCGACACGGTGCGTCAGGGTTGACGCTCGCGCCGACGATACCGCGGTCGGCGCTCAGGCCAGGCGCGTGGCGGTCAGGCCCGGCGCGCCGCGCTCAGCCCGGGTGCTCGGCCTCCAGGGTGGCCCGGTCGAACCGATCCGGTTCCGGCTTCACGTCCGGGTCCAGCTGGGGACCGGTGTCAAGCCACTCCTGGTTCTGCTTGGTCATGACCGAGGAGAGCCGCATGTCGCCCTCGACGACCAACTGGCAGGAGAGCCGGTGGCTACCCAGCAGGCCGGCTTCCCTGAGGCGCACGAACTCCGCGCGGGTCATGTCCGACGGCTCACCCTCGTGGACCACCACGCGACATGTGGTGCAGCGCGCCTTGCCTCCACAGCGATGACCGATCTCCACCCCAGCTCGCTCGATCGCGATGGTGAGGCGGGTCCCGGCCGCCACATCCATGGTCTTCTCGTCAACGGTCACAAGTGGCATCGTCATCCCTCCATACCCGCGCTGAGCGCAGTTCCGTGAGGGTACGGCAACGATCCACACCGTCATTGAAAGCTGGTGCACTCTCCGCCGCGCCGATCAGCTGCGCTCTCGCCCGGCGGCTACTCAACCTCGCAGGCTGGCGTACCAGGCGGCCCCCACGATACCGGCCTCGTTCCTCAGCGCCGCTGCCTTCACCGGGGTCTCGACTTTCAGTCGCTCCGCGATCTTGTCCTCGAAACGCTTGGACACCCCGCCTCCGAGGACCATCAGGGCAGGTGAGAAGAGCCTCTCCAGGTGCTGCAGGTAAGCGTCCAGGCGCCTCGCGAAGCGCTTCCAAGAGAGCCCCTCGGCGCGCCGCGCCCGGTCCGACGCCCAATCCTCGACCGAATCGTGTCCGGCGAAGCTGAGGTGGCCGAGCTCGGTGTTCGGCACCAGCTCTCCGTCGTTGAAGAGCGCAGAACCGATGCCCGTGCCGAGCGTCAGCACCAGCACCACCCCCGGCACGTCACGCGCCACACCGAAGCCGACCTCGGCGAGTCCGGCGGCGTCGGCGTCGTTGAGGAGCAGGACTCGCGTGTCGAGAGCCTGCCCGAGGCGTTCCTGGGCGTGCTCCCCGATCCAGGCACTGTCGACGTTGGCGGCGCTCAGGGTCACGCCGTCACGCACGACGGCCGGGAAGGTCGCACCCGCCGCGCGAGGCTCTAGGTCCGGCGCGCTCGCACGCACCATGTCGCAGACTTCCGCCACGGTAGCAGCTACCGCCGCCGGCGTGGAGGGTTGGGGTGTGGCGAGCCGGACCCGGTCGGTCACCAACGTTCCGGTGACGACGTCCACCAGCGCAGCCTTGATGCCCGAACCGCCGATGTCGATGCCGAGAGCAACTTCATGCATTGGGGGAGTCTACTCCGTCGAGTCGTCGGGGGCGGGGGCACGGGTAGCGGACGAAGCGGCTTCGGGCGCTTGCGGCGCAGCGCTCTCGCCATTGCGCTGGGGTCGAGGCGGAGGGGTAGCGAACCAGAAGGCGAGCGAAGCCACGGCAGCGAGGCCGGCCAGAACGCTGAACCCGAGCCGGTAGTCGCCAAGGAGGTCGGCCAGACCACCCAACAACACGGGGCCGACCAGCTGACCGACCATGAACACGAGCATCGAGGCGCCCATGATCGAGCCGAAGTGGCTGGCGCCGAAGTAATCGGCGCGAAGCGAGCCCATCAGAGGCCCGCGCACGCCCCAGGCGACGCCATGGGCCAGCGCGAAGAGCACCACCGCGAACCAGCCCGGTCCCCAAGCGAGCACCAACACAGCCGCCGCGTGCGTGAGCATGGCCGCGACGGCGATCGCACGCTTGTCGAAGCGGTCTCCCAGCGGGCCGCCGACGAGTTGCCCCGCTGCCGAGGTGATCGTCACCAGAGCGACCGCGCTGGCGGCGAGCTGGAGCGGGTACCCGACGCCGTCGTGGAGGTGAGGGACCAGGTGAACGGAGACGCCGGACATGACCAAGAGCGCGACGCCGTGCCCGACCCCCAGCAGCCAGAAGGCGCGCGTGCGAAGCGCCTCGCGCAGCGTGTGATCGGCGGCCGGGTCGTGCGGCCGCAGCTCCACGCCGCCCGGCCGGCGGTCCGGGAAGCCGACGTAACCGCCGTCCGGCAGTTGCCCGTACTCGGCCGGCGAACGCCTCATCAGCACCGCGAGCGGCACGCCGGCGAGCACCACCAGGGCGGCGGCAAGGCGCAGCGTCTCGCGCCACCCGAACTCCACCACCGCCGAGGCGACCAGGGGGACGACCAGACCCGCCAGGCTGATGCCGATCGCCATGAGGGAGAGCGCCGTCGATCGCCGCCGCACGAACCAGGCGACGACGGCGGTGGTGGTCGAGAGGTAGCCGGCGGCGGCGAAACCGAGTCCCGCGACCACGAGCGCGGCGAAGAAGCCACCGAGCCCGGTCACGTGCGAGAGCAGCCAGAGCCCCGCGGACTGCAGAACGACGCCGACGAGGATCACGCGCCGGACCCCGACGCGCTCGAGCAGGTAGCCCTGTACCGGCCCGAGCAAGCCGCCCAAGAGGCTGACGAGCGCGTACCCGCCGGCAGTGGCTCCGCGCGACCAACCGAGGTCGTCCGCCCAGACGACCACGAAGACACCGAAGCTCTGGAAGAACAGGGCCGACTGCAGGAACTGCAGACCGGCCCCCCCGACGACCGTGTCCCATCCCAAGAAGCGCCGGCGTGGCGATACGCTGCTCACGACCACCATCACACCACTCGAGCGAGACCGCGACCTCACGCCGGAGCTGGCGACTCCGCTGCATCACCAGCGCGCCGACCGCCGAGCACGTTAGGTAGTCTTGGGCATGCAGGTCATCGATCACCACGGCAGCCGGGTCCCGGTGCTCGGGCTCGGCACATGGCGACTCCGGGGACGTGAGTGCGTGTCGGCGGTGGAGCGCGCACTCGCGCTTGGTTACCGGCATCTGGACACCGCGCAGGGTTACGACAACGAGGCCGAGGTCGGAGAAGCGCTGCGGCGCTCGGGCGTGCCTCGCGACGACGTCTTCCTGACCACCAAGGTGCGGCCGCGGAACTACCGCCGCGCCGCCGTGCGCAGCAGCACCGAGGCGAGCCTGAGGGCCTTGGGCGTGGAGCACGTGGACCTGCTGCTCGTGCACTGGCCCAGCCGCGAGGTTCCGCTGGAGGAGACGCTGGGGGCGATGCGTGACCTGCAGGACCGTTCGCTGGTCAGCCACGTCGGGGTCAGCAACTTCCCACCTTCACTCGTCAGGAGCGCTCACGAGCTGTCCGAGGTCTTCACGAACCAGGTCGAGTACCACCCGTTCCTGTCTCAAGAGGCGCTCCTGCGCGAGGCCGACCGACTCGACCACCTCCTTACCGCGTACTGCCCCGTCGCCCGTGGCAAGGTGGACGACGAACCGCTCCTGAAGGAGATCGCAGTGTCCCACGGCAAGTCGCCCGGACAGGTGGCGCTGCGTTGGCTGATCCAGCAACCTCGTGTGGTGGCGATCCCGAAGGCGGCCTCAGAGGCGAACCAGCGGAGCAACATAGAGGTCTTCGACTTCACCTTGTCAGCGGACGAGATGGCCGCCATCCACGCCTTGGATCGCGAGGAACGGCTGGTGGACGAGATGGACCTCGACTGGGAGCGTTGAGCGTGCTCAGTTCCTGAGCGGCTCAGTTCCTGAGCGTGTCAGTTCCTGAGCGGGTCAGTAGCTCAGCGCGGTCTGGCGCCACCGGCAACCGCTCCAGCGGAAGGTCGCGTGCGCCGTGCCCGACGCCTCGACGAGCTGCCCACCCAACACCGCGCGAGCGCTGCCCTCATAGCGGATGCGCACTTCGGCCGAGTCCCCGTCGACGTTGCTCTGGACCACCCAGTAGCGGTACCGCAGCTCTCGGTAGGAGCTC
Organism: Trueperaceae bacterium; assembly: GCA_007122815.1. GTDB lineage: Bacteria > Deinococcota > Deinococci > Deinococcales > Trueperaceae > CSSed10-48. The sequence continues at coordinate 6,638 of SKSV01000286.1, forward strand.
CCGTACAACGCCACGCCATCACGCACGAACGCTCGCACCGCGGCGTCGACAGCGGCCTGGAGGCGCTCCGGGTCGGCCTCGCCGGGTACGCAGACGGCGCCCTCGCGCGAGCTCGCGCCGTCACGTGAGCCCGGACCGTTAGGCTCGGCAGCGGTGCCTACAGCTGCGACGTCGAAGCTGAACGCGTAGCCCAAGCCGAAGCTGAGGTGTGGCGCCCAGATCCGCTCACCCGCGAGCGACGGTCTCGCCGCCCCAACCTCCAAGCCCAGCCGCACGTCCCGCCCCAACGGGACCGTCGCACCCAGGACTCCGAAGGGCGTGAAGCCGCCCTCGTAGGCGTCCGCACCCAGACCGAGGTAGATCGGGATGGGGGACGGCACGGGCGGGTACCAGCGCAACTGGGCGCCGAAGGCGAGGCCGACGCTGCCCCAACCGCCGCGCAGTTCCGCCCCGAACTGGTCCGCCTTCACCGCGGCTGCCACACCGAAGCTGCGGTAGGCGGGCAGCCCCGCCTGCAACGAGACCGTGACGCTCGCGGGTACGCTCTCCACCGATCCCTCGACCGCTCCCCGCTCGTCGCTCTCCAGAGCGACTTGGGCGAAGGAGGCGCCCAGCAGGCAGAGCAGCGCGACGACGCGCGCCAGCGAAACGGCCGGCCACCTCACGCGGCCGTCTCCTCGTGCTCCCAACGCTCGCGCAGAGCGCTGGAGGACACGTCGGCCCGGAAGGCCTCCTCCGGGAGCGCCTCGAAGAGGTCCGCATGGCGCTCGGGAACCTCCACGTCGGCCAGGGTGACGAAGGCTTCGTCGGACTGCACCGCCGCTCTCAGGTGCGGCACCGAGCCCGCCCGACGTCCGGCCACCAGGAAGCTGCAGCCGTACTCGCGCACGGCGTCCAGCGAGGCGTCGAGGTCGTGATCGACGGTGTAGAAGCTCCGGGAGACGACGCGTTGCGCCGTGTCCACGCCTATCACGAAGACCGAGCCGGGGTACAGCTCCGCCTTGCGCGAGAAGAGCGCCACCCCGGTGAGCAGCAAGGGCGCGCGTCCCTGGAACTGCGTTGCTCGGAGGTACAGCTCCAGCTCGCCTATGACCGGCTTCTCGGCGTTGCGGGGCGCCAACTCGAAGGCCGCGCGCCGTCCGAGGTGAGCTTGCGCGGCGGCGGCGAGCCCCAGATGCCCGTCGTGCAGAGGGTTGAACGAACCCGAGACGATGGCCACGCCCGTACCCGGCCAGGGGAGCCCATCGCACAGCTCGCCCTCGGGCGTGAGGGCGACGTGCCCGCGCTCACCGGTCAGCAACTCCGCCAGCGGCGGGGCCGGCACGAAACCCTCTCGCTGCTCCTCGCCCGCCAGGAGGTCGACCTCCCGACGGTGCAACACCCCACAGCCGCTCGCGGCGGCATGCACGACCAGCGTCGAGACCAGGCGCTCCTCGGCATCGCGGTCCCGCTCCCCCTTGTTCAGCTCCAGGGCGAGCTCGTGGCGGCCCAGGGACCCTTCGACGGCCAGGCAGACACCGTGCGAGCCGCGCTTGGTGCGATCCGTCGCGATGGTAGCGGTGCAGCCGACGCCGATGATCGGGACATCCGCCGGCGCGAGCGCTGCGGCGCGGCGCCGCGCGTGAGCCGCCAGGGCGGCCGCCACCTCGGGCGACA
>SKSV01000040.1 GCA_007122815.1 Trueperaceae bacterium
TCAAGCCGACCGTGTTCGGCGACCTGCCGCACGATGCCCGCCTCGTCCGCGAGGAGATCTTCGGTCCCGTGCTGGCACTGGTCAAGTCGAACGACTTCGACGAGGCGCTGGAGATCGTCAACGCCAGCGAGTACGGCCTCACCGGAAGCGTCTACTCCCGCGACCGCTACAAGCTCGAGCACGCCGGCCGCGTGTTGGACATCGGCAACCTCTACTTCAACCGCAAGTGCACCGGCGCCATGATGGGCATCCACCCCTTCGGAGGCGTGAAGATGTCCGGCACGAACACGAAGAGCGGTGGCCCTGACTACATGGTCAACTTCATGGAAGCGAAGGCGATAGGAGAGCAGCTGTACTGACGCGCGGACCGCACGAGTTGAACTCGCGGCCACGCGCCAGCGGACGCAGCCGACCTCGGGATCGTCTCGGGGTCGGCTCTTCTGCGTCAGGGCTCGGCTGGGCCTGCATCGGCTCGGACTACGCCCTCGAGAGCTAGCCGAACGTCAAGCGTGACCAACTCTCGCCTCAGCACCCGCACGTCGGCGCAGCGCGGGTGCGATGGGTTCAGCAGCAAGTTGCTCTCGAAGGGCATGACGATGCTCGGCACGCGTAGAGCGAGCGAGCGTTGCTCCTTCACCCACTCGCTGCCGAACCGGCGGGTACCAGCCTCCGGTTCGGCAGGGTTGCCGTCTCGAAGCAGCTGAACCAGTAGTCCGTGTGAGACGCTCTCCACCTTGTCGTCAGGGACCTCGATCTCGATGAGCGTCTGCTCGCCGTAGCGGTGAGGAACGAGGTGAACGAGGGACTCGAGGAGCGCCAGGCTGGGACTGCAGCTGGTGTACGTGATCCGTGTGCCCAGATGGTGCCAGCGCCCTGGGCCCTTGAGGCCACCGGCGCCATCGAGCGGGTCGAACTCTGGTGCCCTGGCCCACGGCGCCCGGTAAGGGTACATGCGCCAGACACGCACTCAGTACATCCCGTACTCGATCTTGGCGAGCGTCTCCTTCACTCGCTCGAACCCACCGATCGTGTTCAGGTGCTCGATGGGGCGCCTCGACTCGAGGCTGAGGATCGGGCTCTCCAGCCAGATCCGGGCTTCATGCTCGTCACCGAAGACGCGCGTGGCCTCGTGGAGAGTCCTCTCGAGCATCTCGACCTTCAGACGCTCGGCGTCGGCCAGCGAACCGCTCTCGGCGCGACGCGTGTAAGTCTTGGCGCTGACGCCGAGGAACCTAGCCATCGCCTCTGGCTGCATACCGAGAAGCTTCCGGAGCCGTTCGGCCCGACGATAGTCGACCGCCTCGTCCTCGCGCTTAAGCCTCGTCCTCGCGGAAACCTTGCTTGGGGCAGGCTTGACGACCATCGCCTCACCTCCAGACAACCTGTCTACACATCATAGACGATGTGGCCGAAGAGGTCCGTTCGCGCCTCGGCTACAGGCAGGTGGGGAATCGGCAAGGTCGAGCCAGCGTAGCTGGAGCCTTGCTCAACCCGCAGGGATCACCAGGCTCTCGAGGTCGCGCGGGTAGTCGGTCAGGAACTCGGGCTCGTGGTCGGTGACGAGGATCGTGTCGGAGTGGCGGAAGCCACCCAGTCCGGGCACGTAGACCAGGCCCGACTGATGGAGACGCTCCCTTCGGCGTACCTCTACAACGCCGTCCTGCCGTACGTGGTGCGCGCAGAGGTACAGGACTGGGTGATCTACCCGTCCGGCGACTGGTTCTTCAACACGGTCTACAAGGACTGAGTCCTCTATGGGGGGCGGGTGAAGGCGGCCCGCCCCCCTGATCCACGAGCTGACGCTCCAGCGAGGCCCTCCAATGTTCCCGTACATCCTCCGCCGCCTGGTCGCCGTGGCGCTGCTGGTGGTGGGCATCAGCCTAGTCACCTTCACGCTGGTGCGGATGGTGCCCGGCGACCCAGTGGCGCTCTACTACGGCGGCATGCCCGTCAGCGCCGACGTGGAGGAGGCGCTCAGGCGCCAGTGGGGTCTCGACCAGCCGCTCCCCGTGCAGTACCTGCGCTACCTGGGCGGGGTGCTCCGGGGAAACCTGGGCGTGTCGCTCGCCAGCGGCCGCCCGATCATGGACGACCTGGTGCGGCGCTTCCCGGCCACCATCGAGCTGACCCTGGCCGGGGTGCTGCTAGCCGTCGTGGCGGGCCTCCCGTTGGGGGTGCTCGCGGCGCTCCACCGCAACCGCCTCACCGACCACCTGCTGCGCATCGGCTCGCTGATCTCTCTCGGCATGCCCAACTTCTGGTTGGGCTTGGTGCTGATATACGTCTTCGGCTTCCTGTTCGGTATCTTCCCACCCGCCGAAGGGCGACTGGCCGCGGGCATCCCTGCGCCCGACCGCATCACCGGGCTCTACACCATCGACAGCCTCCTGGCCGGCGACCTCCGCGCGTTCCGGTCGGCACTCGCTCAGCTGGCGGCGCCGGCGATCACCGTCGCGATGGGGTTGGTGGCCGTGATCATCCGCATGCTCCGCGCCGGCATGCTCGAGGAGCTCGGCAAGGACTACGTGCGCACCGGCCGCTCCAAGGGGCTGCCGAACAGCCGCGTCTTCTACAAGCACGCCCTGCGCAACGCGATCATCCCCACCATCACCGTCGTCAGCATCCAGATCGGTTACCTGCTGGGCGGGAACGTGCTGGTCGAGGCGGTCTTCGCCTGGCCCGGAGTCGGCCTCTACTACATCAACGCCATCAACGCGCTCGACTACAACGCCGTGATCGGCTCCACGCTGCTCATCGCGGTGGTGTTCGCGCTCATCAACCTAGCCGTGGACATCCTCAACGCCTTCATCGACCCGCGGATCAACTATGGCTAGCGAGCTCGTCACCACCCTGCCGCTCTCGAGCCGGCGCCGCTTCCGGCTGAACTCCTCGCTCGTGATGGGCGGCTCGATCGTGCTGCTGATGGTGCTCGCCGCGATCTTCGCGCCGCTCATCACGCCCTACGACCCCATCAGGCTGAGCATCCCCTCGCGCTTCCAGCCGCCCTCGCCCGAGCACTTGTTCGGGACAGACCAGTACGGCCGTGACGTCTTCACCCGGGTGCTCTACGGCGCGCGCTACGACCTGCTGATCGCCGTGCTCGCAGTGGCTCTCGCGGCCGGTGTCGGCACCCCGCTCGGCATGCTGGCGGGGTACTTCCGCGGCTGGACCGACACCGCGATCATGCGCGTGATGGACCTGCTCCTCGCCTTCCCGAACATCCTGCTCGCCATGACGCTGGCAGCGGTGCTGGGGCCCAGCCTCAACAACGCCATCCTGGCGGTGGCCATCGTCGGCATCGCCGGTTACGCCCGCATCGCGTACGCCTCCACCATGGCCGCATCGACCGAGGTGTACGTGGAGGCCGCGCGGGCGCTGGGCGCACCGCACCACCGGCTGCTGCTGCGAGCGATCCTGCCCGCCATCCTGGCGCCCATCGTCATCCGCGGCACCCTCGGGATGGGGTTCACCATCCTGCTCGCGGCCGGCCTCGGCTTCATCGGCCTCGGCGCGCAGCCGCCGACACCCGAGTGGGGCGCGATGATCAACGAGGGACGCAACCAGGTGATCCTCGGCCGCTGGTGGACCTCGGTCTTCCCGGGCCTCGCGATCGTGTTGCTGGTGACAGGCTTCAACCTGCTCGGTGACGGGCTGCGCGACGCGCTCGATCCGCGGACGCGGTGAGGAGAGCGGCAGATAGGTGCAAGACCGAACGAGTGGCACAGGCGTGCATGTTGTGGGACGATGTGATGGAAATGGAAGAAGCTAGGAGCGTCCGCCTCAAGCTGGGTCCGCAGGGCCGGATAGTCGTGCCCGCTCACTTCCGACGCGAGCTAGGCCTCGAGATCGGCGACGCGCTCGTCGCGACCGTCCAGGGCAACGGCTTGGTCATCGAGTCGCTCGAGGCGTCGCTGGAGGGACTCCGGGCGCGCTTCGATGATGTGCCCGAGGACGTCGACCTTGTCGGTGAACTCCTTGCGGAACGCCGCGAAGAGGCACGTCGCGAGGCGGCCTTGCACGACGGCGAGTTATCTTGAGCACGCGTGGCTGATCACCGGGTGGCCGGTGCGGCTGCTCGCGGAGGGTCCCCAGTGAGCCAGCGAGTCTCGCTGGCCAGCACACGAGCCATGCGGCTATCTCGCGCTTGTAGCGATAGCCACTCCTCTGGGTCGTACACCAACACGTCGGCCGGCACGGGTAGCGTCTCGACGGCTGCCAGACGGCGGTCGAGTTCGCCGAGGTCCCGGTCTCTGATGACCACCAGATCGAGGTCGCTGCCGAAACCCGCGTCGCCACGCGCGTAGGAGCCGAAGCAGCCTACCGCTATCACCGCAGGGTCGCGCTCGGTGAGCCGGGTAGCCCATTTCTGAGCGCTCGTGATGACCGTCTCGGCGCTAGGCCATCGCTTGACGGACGAAGCTGAGGATGTCACCGGCATGGCGCAAGGCCTCCTCACCCTGGTAGCTGCCGTAGTGCCTGAACGGTGGCCCCTCGGAGTGGCTGTCTGGGTATCGCGTTGGGATGTAGAAGGTATCGAGGACGCGTCCGGCGTCCAGCAAGCGATCGCTTGGCCGGACCGACTCCGGGAGTTCAGCGAGGAGCTTGGCGACAACGTGGCCCCAGGCCTCTTGGCCGTGATGCAGGTGCAGCGCCTTCACTGCCTTCTCGGCTGCCTGATGAGCCGCGAAGCAAGCCCAGTCGAAGCGCTTCGACTCAGCCGCGGCAGTTGCGTGCTCGAGGTCGTGCTCCGCCTGCATGAACCAATCACCCGCGCGGTTGGCCATCGTTCCTCACTCTAGCGGAAAGCTCGTCCCGAAGCCGAGTTCGGCCGGCCCCGCAACCGTCGCCGCGTTGGTGTGGTTTCCTACCAGGAGCACGGGAGCGAGGGTAGCGGGTCAGGGCGCGAGCAAGCGGTAGCCCTGGCTTGGTGAGGAGGGAATCGATGCGAGCGAGGATCGGACGACCCGGCCGGCTGAGTTGGTTGCGCGCTGCCGCTCTGATCGCGGCTCTGGCGGTGTTCCTGGGAGCGGCGCAGGCCAGCGTGCCCGAGGGCAACCGGCTCGTGGACGAGGGGAGCTTCGCGGAGGCCGTGGAGGCCTACGAGTCGGCGCTAGAGCGGAACGAGAACGACGCACGCGCGCATCACCGGCTGGCGCGCGCCTTGGTGTACCTCGCCGACAGCCTGCCCGAGGGGGACGACGACGAGAGGGAGACCCTGTTCGACCGGGCCTCAGATCACGCCGAGCGCGCCACCGCGCTCGCGCCCGAAGACCCTGACGCGCACTTCGAGGTCGCTAGGGCGCTCGGTCGGCTGGCGCAGTACCGCGGTGTGCTGCAATCGCTGAACCTCGCTTCGCGAGTGGCATCGGCGCTCGACCGCACGCTGGAGCTCGATCCGGACCACGCGGCGGCCTGGCACGCGCGGGCCATCTTCCATCACGAGGTGCCCTGGATCGCCGGCGGCCGTGGAGGTCGCGTGGTGCCCTCGTTCGAGCGCGCCATCGAGATCGAGCCGGACGTGCTCTCGCATCGCGTCGAGTTCGCGAGGGTGTTGATCGAGCGTGGCTCGCCGGACGCAGCGGCCGAGCAGCTGGCGGTTGCGCTCACGCTCACCCCGCGCACGTACCACGACCACCAGGACCTCGCGAAGGCAGAGGAGTTGCTCGCTGAGCTGCAGTGAGGGATGCCGCGCGCCAGATTGGAGCAGCCGCCGATGACCAGCGGTGACGTCGCGGACGTGGATGGCAACAGCGTCCATCTGCTGCGACACCTCGTGGCGACAATCGCGTACAGAGCCGGGGTCGCCTCGCGTGACGTGCCAGAGGATTTCACCAGCGCGCGCGTGGCGCCGGACGTGCGCACGCCGCTGGAGCTGCTGTCACACGTGGCCGACCTGATGGAGTGGTCGGCAGCGTTGGTGGCTGGCGCGGAGCGCCCGCCTCGCGTCGAGGACCCCGACTGGGACGCGGCGCTGGAGCGGTTGGGCGTGGGACTGGAGCGTCTCGACCAGGCGCTCGCGAGCGGCTTCGCTCCCGGGCTCGACGTGGACGCGCTGGTCCAGGGGCCGCTGGCTGACGCGCTCACGCACGTCGGTCAGCTGCTGCTCCTCAGGCGGCTCGCGGGTGTACCGGCACCGCCCGAGAGCTACTACCGCGCGCGACTGCCAAGCTGAGCCTTCAGCCAGGCCAACAGCCGCCGGCGCCCGACCCAGCTGAGCGCCAGCAGGGCGGCCCCCAGCAGAGCCGCCAGTGACACCGCCGACGCGAGCAGTGCGAGGAGGGTGAGCTGAGCCCAGTAGGCGACGCCGAACGCGACGGCCAACGCTGTCAGACCGAGCGCCGCGAACGCCAGCGGGTGCGCCTTGAACGCCCACAGCAGGAGCAAGAGGAGCGCGCCGAGCAGCCGCAAGGCGGTGTTGGTGCCGGTCATCGACGGTTGCAGCTCGCGCAGCAGGGCCGTGCCGGTGCGCGCCACGCGCGCTACGTCCTGTACCACCGACGTTGCGGCTGGCGCCTGCTCGCGCGGGTGCTCGCGGTAGATGGCGGCCAAGAGGCCCGGGCCGTCGAGATTGGCGACTCGGGCGGCGCCTAGCTGCGGGAGCTCCTCCAGGACTATCGCCCGCGCGGCTTTCAGGGTCAGCGCGCGGCGCGGTCCGCAGTGCTCGGGTCCCGGGAGCAGGCTCGCGATCACCCGCTCGGCGCCATCGAGGCGGCCCCAAAGCATGTCGTTCTCGCGCCAGCGACGATCGAAGAAGGCCCCGAAGCTGCCCACGCGGGAGCCGAAGAGCTTGCCGTTGCGGGCGCGCTCGCTTGCGCCGTTCGTGGCGAGGTCGCTCTGGCCGGCCGCCTCGAAGAGCAGCGTCGCGTCGGCGGGGCTCACGCGGTAGACATCCACCGGAGCGCGCTCACCCACGAGACCGGCCGCTTCGACCAGCGGGAACTCGATCGCGTCGTAGAGCTCGAAGCCCTCACTGTAGAAGACCCGCGCGAGGAGGCCGACCTGCTCGATCAGCGGGTCGTCGCCGTACCGGGTCAGGGACAAGGTGGCGGTGTCGAATGCCAGGTCGAAGGCGGAGACCTCGTCTCGCACGGCCTCTTCGACCGCTCCCGCCAGGCTGGCCAGGATCGACGGTGAGCGTGCAGACGCACTGTCGCCGTCGCCGGCGGCCTGCGCACGCAAGGTGGCGTCGAGCTCGGCCTCCAGTTCGGCCGCGCCGCCAGCAGTGGAGAGGCGATCGAGCCCTGGGATGTCGCGCTGGTCGAGCGCGGCGGCGAGGGATCGAGCACCATCGGTCCCTGACGAGAGTCGCTCCTGGAGCCGGTCGAGGGCCGCCCGGAAGCTCTCCCGAGGTCCGGCAAGAGCTTCTGCAACGGGAGCCCAGGCGGCGCGGGCCGCCGCCGCATCATCGTCATCGGTGCCTGCCCCGAAGCGCCGCAGGATCGTTTCGATCTCCGAGAAGCCGCGCATGGAGCGGTAGTGCTCGAGCATGGAGACGGTCTCGCGGGTGAGGTGTGCGAGAGCATCGAGCTTGGCGAGCACGAAGCGAGCGCGGCGCAGCCGGAAGCGCGCGTCGTAGCGCTGCAAGAAGGCGCTCTCCGAAAGCTTCTCCTCGGCGGCGCCGGCGGGCGCGGGGTTGCGCTCGTAGCCGTGTGCGCGGCGCTGCTGCATGAGCTGGCGGATCGCGAGGCGGTGGTCGCTCTCCTCCGGTACCCCGACTGCGTCCGCTACCAGGTCGGCCAAGCGGTCGGTGGTGGTCGCCACGCGCAGGCGGTGGTAGGCGCCATAACTCGGACCGAGACCGGAGCGGCGCACCAGGTCGACGACGCCCGAAGCGGCGTAGCGGCGGCTGCGACCTACGGGGTCGAGCTGCCGGCCCAGGCGCGCGACGTCTTCCTCCAACCCGGCCGTGAGCGTGCGGATCCTGTGGATGAGCCTGTTGCGCTCGGTGAGGCGCGCGAGGTCGTCGCGGATGGTCTCGTACCGCGCCAGAGTGAAGGCGCTCGCCGCGTTCGCGATGGCGTCGGGTGGCTCCTTGACCGCGGAGCGCACGTCGAGCTCGGGGTTCGGCTCCACGTAGAGCAGCTTGCGAGTGACGCGGGTACCGGGGCTGGTGGCGGCGAGCTGGTCTATCGCGTGGCCGAAGGGCTTGTTGTCGAGGTAGCCGCCGTCGCTGTAGACGCGCTGCCGGTGCGAGGGCGCGCGAGGGTCGCGAAGGCCGCGGAAGAGGCGCCA
>SKSV01000364.1 GCA_007122815.1 Trueperaceae bacterium
AATATCGACCCTGGCGGCATCACCAGGAAGTACTCGGGTAGCTGGCCCGAGCCGACCACCTCGACCTCGAGATCGCCGGCGAAGCGCAGCCGGTCACCCGGTCGGACGGCGTGGTGTCGCGCGAACTTGTCCTCCACCAACGCCTGCAGTTCGTCCTCGGCGCGCAACGCACGACCCGCCTCGAGGTACGCCTGGTTGAGCCGCGGGCCACTCTCCCGGGTGTCGACGCCCAGGATGCGGCTCGCCACCTGGACCTCGTCCTCGCGCCCGACCACCTCTAGCTGGGTGTCTAGAAGGAGCCGCGGCTCCGCCACGTGCACGCCGGGCACCGCGCCGAACACCGCCTCGACCTCCCCCTGCGACAGCCGGCTACCCGGAGGGAGCGTCAGGCGCAGGTCGTACATGCGCAGCTGAGCGTAGCTGCGATCGAACGAGGCGACGCGCCAGGTCTCCTGGCCACCGAGTCCGGCGTACATGCCGGTGCCGAGAGCGATGATCAAGGCGATGGCGAGGACCTGCAGCCAGCGCTGGCGCAGGTCGCGCGCCGCCCAGCGCAGCCAGAAACGGAGCCTCATCTCCACCACCTACCAGTGCAGCTCGTCGATGGCGGCTCTGCCGCCCCTGGGCGGACCGTCGCCTTCGATGCGGCCGCTGCTCAACTCGACCACCCGGTCGGCGATCCGCGAGATCTCGCGGTTGTGGGTTACCACCAACACCGTGCGACCCTCCTTCGCATGGGCGGCCAGCAGCTTCAGGATCTGCACGCCGGTGGCGAAGTCGAGCTCACCCGTCGGCTCATCCGCAAGCAGCAGCGGGTTGCCGGTCGCCAGCGCGCGGGCGATCGCCACGCGCTGCTGCTCACCGCCCGAAAGCTCGTGGGGGAAGTGCCGCCCCCGCTCGCCCAACCCCACCCGCTCCAGGACTTCGGCCGCGCGGGCGCGGCTGTCGCCCGCCTTCCCGCCCACGTCCAGCGCGAACTGCACGTTCTCGAGCGCGGTCAAGGTGGGGAACAGGTTGAAAGTCTGGAAGACGAAGCCGACCGTCTCGCGCCGGAACGCGAAGCGCTCCCGCGTGCCGCAGCGCGTCAGGTCGCGACCGCCCACGACCACGCGCCCGCTGGTGGGCGTGTCCAGCGCGCTGACGACGTTCAGCAAGGTCGATTTCCCGCTGCCCGAGGGCCCCAGGATGACCACGAACTCTCCCTCGCGGACCTCCAGGCCCACCCCGTCGAGGGCACGCACGCTCACCGGCCCCATGTCGTAACGCTTGACCACGTCCTCGAGCAGGATCACCTCGGTCTTCCTCCTCTGCCCTTCTCGGCCGCCGCGACTTCGCAGTACGCCAGCATCGCTTCAGGGCGATACCGCCGGCGGCCGACGGAACTCGGCGCTCCAACCTGGCCCGAGACCGCTACGATGGGTGCGACATTGCGTCGCATACGCGACACCGGAGCGCTCGCAACCACGATGCGTCACCGGCGCCGTCGGGGCAACCGTCATCGGCATCGAGTCGTCGCGTATGCAGCACTCAGAGGAGGGTGTTGCACGATGGCCCAAGGACCGGCAGCGCGACGTGGCGCAGCGAAAGACCTCCGCGTCGTGCGCACACTGAAGGCGATCCAGGACGCGTTCACCTCGCTGGTGAGCGAGCGCGGTTTCGACGCCGTGACGGTCCGCGCCGTGACCGAGCGGGCGATGGTGAACCGGGCGACCTTCTACCGGCACTTCCGCGACAAGAACGACCTCGTGCGCTGGATCGTGGATCGTGTGCTCGCCGACCTCGCCTGGCGACCCGTGCCGTCCAACCAACTCGAGTTCTCGATCGAGGCCGTGGTGGACCACATCGAGGCCGTTCTCCGGCGCATGGCGGCGCACTCCGACCTCTTCCGCACGGTCCTCGTGCTCGGGGACTGCCAGCGTTTGACGCTGAAGTTCCAGCGCTTCGTGGAGGAGATCATCGAGCATCGGCTGCAGGCCATCGGCGCCAGCGAGCCGCTCATCCCCAGAGCGGTGGTCATCCCCATCGTGAGTCGCTGGGGAGTCACGTTCCTCAGCTGGTGGCTGGCGGAGGGGATGCCGTACCCACCCAGGGAGACGGCCGTCTACATGGTCAAGTTGCTCGTCGTGGGGCCGTACCGTTGCCTGGGTCTGGAGCCTCTCGCCGAGGGCGTAGACCCCTCGTAGTCGAGGGTGCAGCGGGCGCGGGCCCGGCACCATCGCCGTTCTCGACTGGGGCTATCGCCCCAGGACGACGTCGATCCCGGCGAAGACGAGCGCGACCTCTCGGTCGGATAGTCTGCCTACGCGCTCGTCCAGGACACTCCGGTCGAGGGACACGACCTGAGACACGTTGGCCACGGAGTCCTTCGGCAGTCCGGTGGCTGCGGCCTCGAGGCAGACGTTGCCCGGCGCCTGGCACCAGCGAAGGTTGCTAGTCAGCGGCACGCACACGACCGTGGCAATGCGGCTTCGGTTGAACGCGTCGCATTGGACGACGAGCACCGGGCGCCGAAACCCCGGTTCGGATGCAGAAGGCTCGGCGAGGTCGGCCCACCAGACCTCCCCTTGCGCGATCACCAGTCGCTACGCGCGACGGCGCGGCGTCCGGCACGTGCGACAAACGCGTCTACTGTGGGCTCCTCCGCCACGATGGCGTCGAGCGCGGCGGTCACGGAGGATGGGTCGTGCCGGGCCACGAACTCGCACAGCGCCCGGCTGTAGAGCTGGCTCCGCGAGTGGCCCAGCTTCCGCGCGAGCCGGTCGGCGTCTTCGAACACGTCGTCGGGGATGGACACCGCGGTCTTCATACCCTGAGTATAACAGGTGCGCCCACTTCCGCGGGCACCGAAGGTCTCTTCGCCCGGCGGCACGCACGCCCGACCGGCGTCACGGTTCGTTTGGCGCGACGACCTCCAACTTGATGCGGTCCGGGTCCTCGCAGAACACGGCGTAGTAGCCGGGGGAGGTGGCGAACGGGTAACGATCGTCGTAGAGCAGCGGGAACCCCGCCTCCCGGACCCACCGGCGCACCTCGTCGACGTGCTCGCGCGACCGCGCTCGGAACGCCAGATGGTTGAGGCCGACCCTCCGGCGGTGGTACCCCGCCACGAGGTGCTCGGGCGACACCTGCACGAGGCACACGTAGGGGTCGTGTTCCCCTGAGAAGTAGTTGACGCCCTGCGACCAGCGCTCCTCTTCGTACCCGAGCAGGCTCATTAACGGGGTCCAGAACATGATCGAGCGCTCCAAGGCGCTTACGTAGATCTCGACGTGGTGCAGCATCAGTTACCCGAGATACAGGCTCGGTCGATGGGGCCGGGCAGCACCCGCTCTAAGCGCACGCTACCCGGCGCCACTGGGCTTCCGAAAGCCGCCACGTCAGCCCGCCGCAGCGAAGTCCAGCGGCAACGACAACTGCCACGACACACCGAATCGGTCGCTCAGCCAGGCGTACTTCGCGGCGAACCCATGCTCCGTCGAGAGCGGCATCATGACGACGCCGCCCTCGCTCAGACCGGCGAACAGGCGATCGATCTCCTCTTCGCTCTCGCAGGCCACGAACAGGGAGAGCGAGGGCGTGAAGTCGAACTCGTGCACGGGCGGGCTGTCGATCGCCATGAGCACCTGGTCGCCGATGCGGAACGTGGCGTGCATGATCGTGCCCTCGGCGCCCGGGCCCTCGGGTCCGTACCGGTGCACGGCGACGACCTCCGCGTCGTCGAAGATCTCCATGTAGGCGTCCAGCGCCTCTTGGGCGCGCCCTGTGAACATGAGGAACGGCGTGACCTTGTTCGTCGTCGTGCTTTCCATGTCCGTGCTCCCTTCAGGTCGGTTCGTCGCTCGACAGCCAGCCGCCCTCGCGCACGAAACCGTCGATCAGCGCGTTGACCCGATCCGGCTCCTCGTGCTGCAGCCAGTGCGTGGCGGACTCGATGACCACGAGGCGTCCGTCGTCGCACAACTCGATGCTGGGTTGCGCCATCTCGCGGCCCAGGAAACGGTCCTGCGCGCCCCAAACGAGCAGGGTCGGCACAGCGATGCGCGGGTCACTCCCGCGGGCCGGCGGGTGCCGCAGGGCGGCCCGGTACCAGTCGAGCATGGCGCGGAGTGCGGTCGGACCAGCCCAGGACCGGCGGTACTCGGCGAGGTCGGCCTCGCTGAACGTGCCGGGGCGACTCGTCGCCACAAGAGCCCGGGCGAGCGCCCGTCCGTCCTCGCGTCCCAGCGAACGCTCCGGGAACCGGGGTACCTGGAAAGCGAGGATGTAGAGGCTGCGCCGCAGCTGCGCGAGGTTCGTGCGCAGGTGCGCGCGCATGACGCTCGGGTGCGGCACGTTGAGCACCACCAGCTTCGAGATCCGCTGAGGTGAGCGACGCGCCACGTGCCAGGCGACCGCGCCGCCCCAATCGTGACCGACCAGCACGGCCTGCCGCCGTCCGGCCGCGTCGATCAGACCCGTGACGTCGGCCGCCAACACGTCGAGCCCGTACGCGGCGATCCGTTCGGGCTTGTCGCTCGCGCCATAGCCCCGCTGATCGGGCGCCCACACGCGATACCCCGCGGCCGCCAGGTACGGGACCTGATGGCGCCAGCCGTAGGCGCCCTCGGGGAAGCCGTGAAGCAACAGCACCAGCGGGCCGTCCTCGGGTCCTGCGACGCGCACGTGCAGGCGCACGCCGTTGGTGTCGACGACGTGCACGTCGGCGCTGCTCCCGACACCCGTCAACGGTGTTGATCCACTAGGATCGGGTTCCCGTCCGGGTCCTCGATCGCGAAGCTCGCCTGTTCTTCTCGAACATGGCGGCATCCTAGCGCCTCGCCGCTGCACGGGCTCGCGCATCCGTACACGCTTGCAATCCTGGTTGCATGCATGTACGATTGCAGGCATGATGGCCCCAGGGCGCTCCGGCCTCCGCTTGATCGACCGCGACGTCGAGATCCGCGAACTCCGCGCGCTCGCCGACGTAGGCGAGCCGAGATTGGCGTTGCTCACCGGCCGCCGCCGCGTCGGTAAGACCTACCTCCTGCGAGCCGCCTGGGACGAACACGTGGCATTCTTCTTCACCGCGGCGCGCACGAGCCCGGAGCTCAATCGTCGGCAACTCCTCGTCGACCTCGCACGGTGGAGCGGCGAGCGGATCGAACCCGACGACCACCCCACCTGGCGCAGCGTGTTCCGGTTGCTGCTCGACCTGCGCGTGCCCGAACCGCTCGTCGTGGTCATCGACGAGTTCCAGTACCTCGCCGACGACGAGCGCGGGCTCGCCATCGTCGCGAGCGAACTCAACGCCGCCTGGGAGCAGCGCCGGCCACCTCGTTCCTTCCTCCTCGTCCTCGCAGGTTCGGTCGTCCACACGATGGAAGCACTCGCAGGCGGCGGCGCACCCCTCTACGGGCGCTTCCACTGGCACCATCGCCTGGAACCATTCGACTACTGGCACGCGGCCGCGATGGCACCATTCGACGTCCTGCGCGAGCGCGTGGAGGCGTACGCGACGTTCGGCGGCACGCCTCGCTACCTCGCGGCCGTCGATCCGACGGCCGCGTTCGCGGAGAACGTCGCGAGACTCTCGCTCTCTCCGCGGGGTGAGGTGCGCAACCTCGTCGAGACGTCGCTCGACCAGGAAGACGGCCTGCGCGAAGTGGCCAAGTACCGAGCCATCGTGCGCGCAGTGGCGACGGGACAGACGCGGCGCAACGAGATCGCCCAACGTACGGGATTGGCGAACGACACCGGCTTGCGCGACAAGATCGCTCGCCTCGTCGACCTCGGCTACCTCGCGCCACGGGCCAACGTCGACGACCACGCGAACGCGGCAGTCACGTACGCGGTCGCCGACCCCGCGGTCCGTTTCCACCAGCGCTTCGTCGAGCCCAACCTGGCCCGCCTCGAACGCGAGGACCCGCTCGAGTTCTGGGCAACTCACGTAGAGCCACGCTTCGCGGCCTTCGTCGGGACCGAGTTCGAGCGCATCGCCACGCAGGGATTTGAGCGCCTCCGTCGACCGCGGGGCTACCCGCTCGTGGAGCGATGGGGTCGCTGGGAGGGTCGAGACCGGAACCGTGCACCGCTCGAGATCGACATCGTCGCACCGCTGGTCGACGGTCGGGTCATGACCGGGGCCGTGAAGTGGAACGTCGAACCGATCGGTGTCGACGTGCACTTCCACCACCTGTCGATGCTCGAACGCGCCGCGGATGCGGGCCGCTCATGGGCCCACGCCGCCCGAGCGCCGGACGCACTCTTGCTGTACGTCGCGGCAGGCGGCTTCGAGGCGGGGTTCATCGAAGTCGCCGGGCGCGACGGCCGAACCGTCATCGCGCTCACGTTGGACGACCTCTTCGACACTTAAGCGTTGCGCAGCGAGGCGCGCCGTGCGACGCGGACGCGCCCGCGAACAAGCGTGCCGGACACGGGGCGGGTAGTGAACGGCTAACCCGCCGTCGGCCACCCAGCCGTAGAGGTCCAACTGTGCTCGCACGTCGAAGTCGAGCAGGTGCGAGGTCTCCGTGACTCCCGGCCACGCCGTGATCAGTCGCCCCTGCGTGCCGCGGAGGAGTGCCTCGAAGCGTGATGTGCGTCGTCATGGTCGAAGAACGCGATCAACGGCCCGTCGTCAATCCCGATGCTTCGCACGGATCCTCTCCCGCACGCGCCGCTTGTAGGTGGAGGAGAGCGTTCCGTCGCCGGAGCCGTACCGACCGAACCACGCCTCACCGAGGTCCAAGGAACTACGTTGGTCGGGGTGTGCCTCCACGTAGCGCTCTAGCGCCCTGCGGACGATCTGCGTCTTGGTCGTCTGCTCCTCATGTGCAAGGCGATCGAGTTCACGCTCGAGGTCATCGGAGAGCCGAACGGTCAGCACGACGCCCCTCCTGTAACACGGACCGTATTACACGTTCCGCGGGGCGTCAATGGCGACCACGGCACATGCCCACGCTGCCTCGTCCGCATCGGCCAGCTCACCGCCCGGCCGTCAGAAACCCTCACGCCGATCCAGCACGGCCCGCGCTCCCCGCGACGACGGTGGCACCGGCCACCTCGTACCGGAGCGCGACGGCGCCCCCTTCGAAGCGCCGCGCCTCACGCAGCTCGAGGCCGAGCGGCACGCCCTCCGGGAAGAAGCGGGTGCCACCCCCCACCACCACGGGGAAGACGATCGGCTCGACGTCGTCGACCAGGCCCGCCCGGAGCGCGTGGGCGGCCAGACCCGGTCCGTCCACCGTCAGGTCACCGTCGGCATCGGCCTTGAGTCGTCGTACTTCATCGGGATCGAACGCCCGCTCGACCCGGGTGCGCTCGCTCCGCGGCTCCGCGAGCGTCGTCGAGTACACGACCTTGTCGGCGGCTTGCCACAGCCGAGCCCACGCCACGTCGCTGGGATCGGCGTCCGTCGTCGTGGGCGCGGTCTCCCAGTAGACCATCGTCTCGTACATGCGGCGACCGTAGAGGTAGGTAGTGACCGAGGCGAAGCGCTCGGTCACGTAACGCAGGACCTCGTCGTCAGGGGTCGCCCACGCGAAGCGGCCGTGCTCGTCGGCGACGTATCCGTCGAGCGAGATGAGCATCGAGTAGACCAATCGCCCCATCGTGTCCCTCCCGGCGGGTCCCGCGGCGAGGCCGCGGCTAGCTCGAGCGCCGTCGCGCCCGCGTCGATCACGTCGCCATCCTACTGCCGCGGCATCGGGGCTCCGACGATGGCCATTCCCGCTCTTGACCCTCACGCCGCGTGAGGCCGCAGACTGTCTTCCATGGCACGGCGACGCATCTTCCACGTGAGCGAGGTCGCCCGGATCACCGGCGTCACGGTGCGCACGCTCCACCATTACGACGACATCGGCCTGCTCGGCCCCAGCGAGCGTTCCGAGGCCGGCTACCGGCGCTACGACGAGGACGACCTGCTGCGCCTGCAGCAGATCCTCATCGGCCGCGAGCAGGGTCTCGCGCTGGAGGAGATCCGCCGCTCGCTCGACGACCCCGACTTCGACCGGCGTCAGGCGCTGCTCGAGCAGAAGGAGCAGCTCCTGGAGCGCTCACGGAGGACACACGCGATGATTCGCGCCGTCGAGGCAGCACTCGAGCTGCTCGACGAGCACACAGGAGGCACCATGGACATCCAGCAGCTCTTCGACGGGTTCGACCCCAGCCAGTACGAGGCCGAGGCCGAGGCGCGCTGGG
>SKSV01000102.1 GCA_007122815.1 Trueperaceae bacterium
CGAGAACGTCGAGCGCGCCCACGAGCTCGAGGAGGTGGTGGGGACGCGCTGGCCCCGCACCGTCATCGCGCCCCGCGAGGGCCTGGAGACCGCCTACGTGTTGACCGCCTGGACGCGCATGCAGCGCTTCGAGACGCTCGACTTCGACGGCAAACGCCAGTTCCTGGAGGCCTTCCATGGCATCGATAACCATCCCGGGTTCTGAGAGGGTTCTCACCTTCGCGCATGTAGACTCTCCCGCATGACACCGCAGAAGCTCACCATCGTCACGGTCGCGGTCGCTGTGGTCGCCGTGGCGGCCCTGCTGATCGTGCCGCGACTGGGGTCACAAGCCGCTGAGGTCGACTTCAGCGAACACCCGCGCTTCGGCTCTCCCGACGCCCCCGTGACCATAGCCGTGTTCGAGGACTTCCGCTGCCCGGCCTGCGCGCAGTTCGACGCGACCGTGCTCCCCACGGTCAAGCGCGAGTACGTCGACACCGGCCAGGCCAGCTTGGTCTTCGTCCACTTCCCGGTGCTGGGCGCCGCGTCCGACCACGTCGCTCGCGTCGGTGAGTGCGTCTTCCAGCAGAGCAACGACGCGTTCTGGGACATGAAGTCGCCGCTGTACCGCGCCCAAGGCGAGCTCGACGGCGCGCGGCGCGCCGAGGAGCTCGCGCTCACCTACGCGCCCGGTGTGGATGAGGACACCTTCCGAACCTGCCTGGCCTCCGAGGAGAGCCTCGAGCGGGTTCGCGCGGACCGCGCCATCGCGCTGGAGCTGAACCTTCGCGGCACGCCTTCCGTCGTTGTCAACGGCTCGCCCTTGGCCAGCGCCACGATGGGCGACCTGCGTCGGGCGGTAGAGGCAGCGCTACCCTGACGCCGCTCGGGATCCTGGCGCCGTGACGCCTGCGCTGGCGCGGACCTACCTGGCGTGGCTGGTGGCCATCGTCGCCACCGCCGGCTCGCTCTACTTCTCCGAGGTGCGGCTCTTCGTCCCCTGCCCGCTGTGCTGGTGGCAGCGCGTGTTCATGTACCCGCTCGTGGCGCTGCTGGCGGTGGCCGTGTTCAGCCGCGATGAGCGCGTCTGGCGTTACTCGTTGCCGCTCTCCGTGGTCGGGCTGTTCACCGCCTGGTACCACTACCTGATCCAGCGCGTTCCGGAGCTGGCTCCGCCGGCGGTCTGCCGCGGGGGCGTGCCGTGCACCGTCCAGTACATCGACTGGCTAGGGTTCGTCACCATCCCCTTCCTGGCGGGCGTAGCCTTCGCGCTCATCACGCTACTGCTGGGCTGGAACGCGCTGGCCGCGGTCCGATCCGCGCGGCGGCGAGCAGGCTGAGCCCCACCGCCACGACCCCGACACCGTAAGCGGCGGCCAAGCCCAACGCTAGACCGGTCTGGCCGACCACGAGAGCCAGCAGCGCACCGGCCACGCCCGTGGAGGTTGCCGCGGAGACGCCGTCCGCGAGCTGCAGCGCCGCCGAAACCGCGCCGGGCTCCACACCCTCGAGCTCGGCGCGCTCGAACGCGAGCACGCTGCTACCGGAGTGCGCGAAGCCTATCCCGACTCCCGCCGCTGACCAACCCACCAGGGCGACGGCCAGGGCTGCCCCAGTGGGCAGTGCGAGCGCGAGCAACTGCAACGCCAGGCCGGTGGCAAGCACCTGCACGCCGAGACGCACGCGGAGCTCGCGCTGGCGGCAGAGCGGGCGCAGCAGCGCGGGCAGACCCTCCTCTGGCGCTCCGTCGAGGCGCGCCTGGGCCCACGAGCCGAGCGTCCAGACCAAGGCTCCGGTGGCGATGACCAGACCGGTCACCGCTGACGAGAGCCCCAGCAGGCCGGTCAGCATGAGGGCCAGGTACACCTCCACGGTGATGAACCCGGCGAACAACAACCCGCGTGCCGACACCACCGACGCCAGGCCCGGGGCCAGGCGCAGGGTGCGCGGCGGCATGAGGCGCGCCAAGGTGGGCGGCGCCACGCCGACCGCCAGGGCGAGCGCCAGCACTCGCGCCCAGACCGGCGCGGACGTGGCTCCGAGCGACCACAAGCCGCTCCCTACCGCCAGGGCGAGCAGAGCTGCTCTGAGCAGAGGGCCGTGATCGGCCGTCCTGGCGGTCGGCGGCTTGCGGAACGACAGGAAGCTCGGCACGCTCAAGACCGCCACCAGGCTGGCCAACGGCACGAGCGCCGCGAAGACCCAACGCCACGACGCCAGTTCGGCGAGCATGCCCGCGGCGGCTGGACCCAGCAGCGCCGGCAGCACCCAAGCCGACGACAGGAACGCCATTATCCTTGCCCTGGCCCGATCAGGGTAGGCCAACGACACGGCTACGTAGATGCAGGTGATCACGGCGCCGCTGCCCAGCCCTTGCAGGGCGCGTGCCGCGATCACCACCGCCATCGTGGTCGCGAGAGCCGCGAGCGCACTCCCCAACACGAAGGCGCCGAGACCGAGCAAGAAGGCGCGCCCGGGCCCGTGACGATCAGCTTGCGCGCCGCCCCAGACCGTACCGATCAGGCTGGCGAGCAGGTTGGCCGAGAAGAGCCAGCCGTAGTGCTCTAGCCCCCCCAACTCTGCGGCGATCAGAGGCGCGATGGTAACCACGGCGAGGGTAGCGATCGCCATCACGCTGACGCCGAGAACGAGCCCGAGCGTGAGCGCCTTTCGTGACTCCGCGCCCCCGCCGTTCATGCCTCGCTCGGCATGACGTCGGCGCTCTGGTCCGGCCACGGCTCAACGGGCCCGAAACGCTCCGGATGCCCCTCTACGAAGCTCTGCCAGCTCGCTTCCCCCAACACCTCACCCCGCGCGCCCGCCCACATCTGGTATGGCACGAGGTACGAGCGGGCGTCCCTGACCTCGTCGCGGAACAGCCGCGCTAGCAGCCCGCCGCGGGAGAGGTAGTCACGGGTGTCGAAGGCGGCCAGGGCCACCTCCACGTCGTAAGCGACGCGACGGAAGGTGGGGCGCCAGGCGCCGTCCTCGAGGTCGAGGAGCAGGTACTGTGCGCGGCCGTCGCGGTTGAACGGGGCGCCTACGGCGCCGGTGTTGATTATCGTCACGCGACCCCAACGGCGGAGCAGCGGCTCGTGGGTGTGGGAACCGACCAGGACGTCCGCGGGATGCATCTCGTGGATCTCGGAGACGACCTGATCGCTCAGGTAACGTCCGTAACCCTCGCGATAGTGGCGTGGGCTGCCGTGGCTGATGAGCACGCTGGGGGCTCCTGGAGACGCGATGCTCACCGTCATCGGGGCCGCGCACAGCGCCTCGAGCTCGCCGGCGTCCGCCAGGGCGCGCGCGCACCAGCGGTTCGCTTCCCAGAACGGGTCGTGGTGGAACGCCTCAGGAAGCCTCTCGTCGCGCTCCATGAGACGCCGCATCAGGTCGTCGTGGTTGCCGAGCGTGAGCTCGGCGCCGAGTTCACGGACGCGGCGCACCACCGCGACGCCGTCGGGACCGCGGTTCACCAGGTCGCCGTTGACGATCAAGCGCTCGGCGCCTTGGCGCGAGGCGTCGTCCAAGACGGCCTCTAGCGCGGGCAGGTTGCCGTGGATGTCGGCTAGGATGGCGATCCGCACTGCGCGAGTCTACCAGCGTCATCCGTTCGCCCGGACTCGCTTCGACCCCGTCCCGCGGGCGGCGGTAGACTCAAACGTCCCCATGGATACCAGCGCCGTCCTGATAACCACCATGCAACACCGTCGCGGCGTCATCGAGCAGGCGCTCGCTGCTGCGGGCTGGAAGCTCCACACCTACTCCGACGTCGCGGCCGCTCTCGAACACCTGAAGACCAAGCCTTACGCCTCGGTCTTCTGCGATGAGACCCTGCGCGGCGCGAGCGTCGGCGGCTTCCTGGCGTGGAGCCGCCGCATAGCGCCGGAAGTCCCCTTCTACGTGATCGCGACCACCGGCGACCACACCAGCCTGATGGCCGTTCACGCGCCGGACGGTGTGGTGGCCTTCCCGCCCGACGCCGGCTCCATCCCGCGACCCGTTAAAGCGAGCATGTGGGACGTCCCGGCAGCCAACCTGCGCGACCTCCCCCTGGAGGGCCGCACCAGCCTGATGAGGCTCTCCGACCTCATCGAGATGCTGGCGTTGAGCGCTGCCAGCGGCGTCGTAACGTTGGGAGCTGGGCAGGTGGGAAGGGTCTACCTCAGCGGTGGTCAGCTGGAGCACGTGGTGTGCGTGCAAGGTTCGCTCGAGAGCACCGGAGTGCGCGCGCTGGCGCGACTGCTCATCCTCCCTGACGCCGACTTCCAGGTCCTCCCCTACCGCACCCCCAGCCGACGCACCATCCACGTGTCGACCGCGGCCGCGTTGAGCGAAGCCGCCCGCCTCATCGACGAGCAGGTGCGCGACGCCGAGCTCCTCGAAGCAGTCGCGAGGGCGAGTCCGGAAGCTACCGGGATTGCTGTGGGGTACGCCCTCGCGGAGTCCCCCTCGGACGTCAGGGCGGACGGCAGCAGCGCCTTCGCGTCTGGCGTGCAGGCGCTCTCGGCGCTGAAGCAGAGCGTAGGTCACGTCAGCCATCTCGCCATCGAGAGCGAGCGTGAGGCCCTTGCGGCGGTGCGGTACGGGGACGAGAACCTGCTCGTCGCTACCGCACCGCGCGGGCGAAGCGTGGTCCTGCTGGCCGCGTTGGCCAAGGTCGTGAAGCAGACGCGACACTGACGACCGGTCTCAGCGCGCGCGGCCCTCATCCAGAGCGCTCTCGAGCGCTTCGCGCATGACCGCGACGGGGGCATCGCGGCCGGTCCACAGGGCGAAAGAGGCGGCACCCTGATGCAGCAGCATCGGCAACCCATCCTGCGTCGGCAACCCCGCCGCCTGCGCAGCTGCCAGCAGCGGCGTGAGACGCGGGCGGTAGATCAGGTCGACGACGGTGCCGCGCTCCGGCAGCACCCCTGCGGGCAGGGGGCTGCCGGCCGGCCCACCCTGCATACCGATCGGGGTGGTGTTCACCAACCAATCGGCCTCGGCGACGGCACTGTCCAGCTCACCCGCGCTCACCACCCGGACGTCGCCCGCTCCGCTCGCGGCCTCGACCAGGGCCTCCGCGCGCCGCACACCGCGGTTGTGCACGAGCACCGAGCAGCCGAAACGCAGCAGCACGGCGACGGCAGCACGAGCCGCGCCGCCCGCGCCCAGCACGACGGCGCGTCCCGGCTCAGGAGGACGCGCGAGCTCGCCGAGCGCGGCCGCCAAGCCCGAGACGTCCGTGTTGTGGCCGAACAGCCCTCCTTCGCGGCGGACCACGGTGTTGACCGCCCCTATGGTGCGGGCGTCATCGGCGAGAGCGTCGAGGAACTCGACCACAGCGAGCTTGTGCGGCACGCTCACGTTCGCTCCGAGCAATCCCGCCTGCGCGCGAACGCGCTCCAGCGCCTCGGGTAGGTCCTGCGGAGGCACGTCCCACGCCTCGTAGCGACCGCGCATGCCGAGCGCACTGAAGGCGGCGTCGTGCATCCTCGGACTCAGGCTGTGACCGGCAGGGTGCGCCAGCAGCACGGCAAGCGTCTCGGTCGAGGCGTGCGGTCGGGTCCCGTCGTGTGCCGGCACCTCACCGGACCTCAAGGTGCTGCCGCCACGCTCTCCAGCGCCTTGGCCACGCGCTCGAGCGCCAACTCGACGTCACCCTCGGCCAGGTCAGCGTGGGTGACGAAACGCAGGCTGCTCGGTCCGACCGCGTTGACGAGCACGCCGGCGTGCTTCAGCTGCTCCACCTTGGCCGCCGCATCGGAGAGCGTGGCGTACACCATGTTCGTCTGCACCGACTCCAGGTCCACGCTCACGCCGGGAAGCCGCGCCAGCCCCTCGGCCAGGAGGCGCGCCCGCTCGTGGTCCTCACCGAGACGCTCGCTCATTGTCTCCACCGCAACCAAGCCCGCCGCCGCCAGCACGCCCGCCTGGCGCATGCCTCCTCCGAGCAGTTTGCGGTAGCGGTGCGCGGCGCGCACGAAGCTCGCGGAGCCCACCAGCACGCTGCCTACCGGAGCACCCAAGCCCTTGCTCAGGCACAAGGAGACGCTGTCGAAGGGTGCGCAGACCTCCGCCAGCGGTACGCCGAGCGCCGCCGCGGCGTTCCAGGCGCGCGCACCGTCTAGGTGGCACGGTAGGCCGGCCGCGTGGGCTACCTCGGCAATGGCAAGCGAGACGTCGAGCGGAACGACGGTTCCGCCTGCGCGGTTGTGCGTGTTCTCGAGCACCACCACCCCGCTGGGGGCGACGTGCACCGAGTCGGTGACCGCCGCCGCCACGTCCTCCGGGCGCGGGACACCGCGCGGCGCCCGCACGAAGCGCGGCACCAGGCCCGAGATCACGGCCATCGCGCCCAGCTCGTACTCGTACACGTGGGCGCGCTCCGGCACGATCGCCTCGCTGCCGCGCTGAGCGTGGACCGCGAGCGCCACCTGGTTGCCCATCGTGCCGCTCGGCACGAAGAGGCCGGCCTCGAACCCGGCGCGCTCGGCGACCAGCGCCTCCAATCGCGCGACGCTGGGGTCTTCGGCGTAGACGTCGTCTCCGACCTCGGCGTCGTGCATGGCGCGGCGCATGGCCGCGGTCGGCCGCGTGACGGTGTCCGAGCGGAGGTCGATTGCCGTGGCTAACATGCCGCCGACGGTACTACACCGCTTGGTCGCTCGCTCTGCCCGCCAGCGCGAAGGGCGGCGTACGCTCCACGGCGATCTCACCGAGCCAGCTCACGAAGGCGTCCAAACCGTCCTGGTAAGCCCTCTCGCGGCGTTCGCGCTTGCCGGGTCCGCCCCGCTGCTTCGCGGCGACCGGCACCAGGCCCCAGTTGGCGTTCATCGGTTGGAACCCTGCGGCTTCGGCGGTGGCGAGGTAACGCACCAGTCCGCCCAGCATGCTCGTCTCGGGAGGCACCACGCTCGGCAGCCCGAGCAAGCGTCGGGCAGCGTTGGTGCCGGCCAGCCAACCGGTAGCCGACGACTCCAGGTACCCCTCGGTGCCGGCGAGCACTCCGGCGACGTAGAGCTCGGGATGCTCGCGCAAGGCCAGCGAGGGCTCGAGCAGCTTCGGGGCACAGAGGTAGGTGTTGCGGTGCATCACCCCGTAGCGCACGATCTCGGCGTTCTCGAGTCCGGGGATGAGCCTCACGACTTCCTTCTGGTCCCCCCACTTCAGACCGGTCTGGAAGCCGACCAGGCTCCACATGCGGCCAGCGGAGTCCTCTTGCCGCAGCTGCGCCACCGCGTGGAAACGCTCACCGCTTTCGGGGTGTTCGAGTCCGACCGGCTTCAGGGGGCCGAAGCGAGGTGTGTCGTGGCCTCGCCGCGCGAGCTCTTCGATCGGCATGCAGCCAGAGAAGAACTCCATCCTCTCCCAGTCGTGAGGCACGTGCTTGCGCGCTACGGACA
The DNA here is from genome assembly GCA_007122815.1 of Trueperaceae bacterium. Classification (GTDB taxonomy): domain Bacteria; phylum Deinococcota; class Deinococci; order Deinococcales; family Trueperaceae; genus CSSed10-48. The sequence goes on from SKSV01000102.1 coordinate 7,374, forward strand.
GCGCCTCGATGAAACTTTCGTACTGCTCCCGGGTGAAGGGGAGGTTGAGGTAGTCCGCCTGCTGTCCGTAACGGCCCTTGCGGTACGCCACGTCCAGGTCGATGCTCTCGCCGTCGATCACCGGCGCGGCGGCGTCGTAGAAGCCGAGGAAGGGCTCACCCACGCGCCTACGCAGGCTCTCGGCGAGAGCGTCGCTGGTCAGTGGCCCGGAAGCGATGACGCTCACTCCATCGGGCAGCTCGGTGACCTCGGTGTTGTGCACGCTGACCAGCGGGTGCTTGCGCAAGGTCTCCGTCACCAACTGGCTGAAGCTGTCGCGGTCTACCGCCACCGCGCCTCCCGCCGGAACTCGTGTGGCCGCGGCGGCGGACATGACCAAGCCACCAGCCGCGAGCATCTCCGCTTGGAGGAGGCCCTTGGCGTTGTTGCGCGCCTCCCCGCCGAAGCTGTTGCTGCAGACCAGCTCAGCGAAGCCGGCGCCACGATGCGCCGGAGTCGTCTTGACCGGCCTCATCTCGAAGAGGTCCACCGCCACACCCGCTCGGGCGGCCGCGAGGGCCGCGTCGGAGCCCGCCATGCCGGCCCCTACCACGCTGAGTCGTGGTCGGACGCTCATGCCCCGGAGGTTCAGAACCGGCTGCGGCGCGCTGGACGGAGCTGCGCGCCGAGCCAGCCGGTCACGCCGATGAGCACGAAGGCCGCTCCCACCCCGGCGGGCACCAGGTGCGCCCACAGGATGGTCTCGGCCGCAGCGGGACCGATCTGCCCGAGCATTAGGCGCAGGTTTCCG
>SKSV01000173.1 GCA_007122815.1 Trueperaceae bacterium
ACCCGCACGCTCCCGCGACGAGGGTGCTCACTCGGCGTCGCGCCCCCCGCTCTCGTAATCGCTTGTCGCTATGGCCCGCAGGCCTGCAGGTACGACCTCCACCTCCAGTGGTGTCGAGCTGACCACGTCTCCGTCAGCGTGCACCAGCAGCGGCGGCTCCGCATCGAGGCGGACGTGGCGCGCCTGCTTGAGGTCACCGACGCCTCGAGGGCCGCTCACCAGCCTGAGCACCGCCGCGACCGAGCGCCAGAAGCCGGGGTTGCGCAGCACCGCAACGTCTAGGAGACCGTCGTGCGGGTTCACCACCGGTCCGACCTGGACGCCGGCCAGCTCCAGGCTGGCGCCGTTGAACAGCGTCACCGTGTGTGCTCTCAGGTTCTCCACGACCCCATCGAGCTCCAAACGCACGTCGTGGTTGCGCCTGCCCCAGAGGTTCCGAGCCCCCGAGGCGAGGTAGGCCAGGAAACCGAACCGCGCTTTGGAGCGTGAGCCGACGTCGCGGTTGATCTCGGCGTCGAGGCCCGCGCCGAAGAAGACCAGTGCGACGGTTTCGCTGCCGACGATGCGCATCACGTCCAGATCGACGATCTTCCCCTCGTCGAGGGCCTCGATCGCTTCAGTGGGATCCATGGGTATGCCGAGCACGCGGGCGAGACCGTTGGCGGTCCCCGCGGGGATCATGCCCAGCGGCAGCCGGTGGTCCGCCCGGACCGCTCCGGCGGCGGCCGCCGTGACGGTGCCGTCACCGCCAGCAACGAGGACGATCTCGAAGCCGTCCCGGGCGGCGCTTGCGGCCCATTCGGTGGCGTCCCGGGAGTCGCGCGTGCGGCACACCTCAGCGTCTGCGCCGAGCCGGTCGAGCACCTCGCGCACCTTGGCCTCGAGTGAGCCGGGCTTGCCGCGTCCCGCGGAGGGGTTGAGGATCACGAGCACCCGCTTGGCCGCCAGCATGCCGCATGCTACCGAGTCCGGCCCGCGTTGGCGGCGAGGGCGTCACTGACGTTGTCTTCGTCGGCTCGAGTGGCCCCGGCCTCGAGGCGGCTCCGGCGGGGTAAGTTCGGGCTCATGGCCGTCGCGGCGTCTTCCAGGATCGCCTTGGCTGGAGCCCCTCTGGCCCTGTTGATCACCGCTGCGCACTTCGCGAACGACGCCTTCAGCAACGTGCTGCCGGCGTTCTTGCCCACCCTGCAGCTGCGCTTCGGACTCGGAGAGGCCGCTCTGGCGGGTCTCGTCGCCTTGATCTCGATCTCTGCCAACGTGCTGCAGGCCTTCGCGGGTGCTCTGACCGATCGCTGGGGCCGGCGTCGCGCTGCGGCTCTGGGGCTGCTGCTCTCGTCGGTGCTGATGAGCTTCATCGCGGTGGCGCCCAGCGTGGTGGTGCTGGTGGCGCTACTGGCCTTCGGTGGGATCGGTTCGGCGGTGTTCCACCCTGGTGCGGTGTCGATGATGCGGGGGGTCGGGGCCCGCACCAGCTTGAGTGTGGGCGTCTTCGCGGCTGGCGGCGCCATGGGCACCGCCATCATGCCCGTGGTGGTCTTGGCGATCCTGCGTTCGTACGGTCCGGAGTACGTGCCGTTGCTGGCCATGGTCGGGGTGCTGCTGGCGCTCGCGCTGTTCGTGTTCTCGCCCGTGCAGGTGCGCTCGTCGGGCCCCTCGCGGCCGAAGATCTTCGACGCGGGCCTCTTCCGCGGCCCGGTCGGCGCCCTCGCGCTCGCCGGGACCTTGCGTGCGACGGCGTTCGTGAGCTTCTCGAACGCGATGCCGCTCTACTTGGTGAACGTGCGCGGGCTCGCTGCCGACGCTCCCCTGATCGGCTCTACCTTGGCCACCTACAGCTTCTCCGCCGCCGCCGCGGGACTGCTCGCAGGGGCGCTCGAGGGGAGGATAGGTCGCATCCGCCTGGTGGTCGCGAGCATGCTGCTGGCGGTGCCAGTGCTGGCGCTCACGCTGACGGCTGCGCCCGGCAGCCCGGCGTTCTTCGTGCTGGTGGCGCTCTCGGGGATGCTCACCAACGCCTCGGTGCCGCTCCTCGTGGTCAGCGCACAGGACCTCGCGCCGCACGCCGTGGGCAGCGCCTCGGGCATGCTGATGGGCTTCACCTGGGGCATGGCGGGCGTCGCCTACCTGGGCTTCGGGGCGCTGCAGGAGATCGCGGGCCTGACGCCGGCTCTGCTGGCGAGCTTCCTCTTCCTGCTGCCCGCCGCGATGCTGGCGGGCGTGGTCCTGTGGCGTCACCGGGAACGGCTGGGTTGAAGGGGGAGCGGTCGTGGGGTCAGGCTTCGCGCATGCGCTTGTAGGCCCCGATGAGGCCTGTGGTGGAGGAGTCGTGCGCGTCCCCTGCGGTCTCACCCTCGAGCTCGCCCAGCACGTCCTTGGCTAGCACCTTGCCGAGTTCGACGCCCATCTGGTCGAAGGAGTTCACGTTCCAGATCACGCCCTGGGCGAAGATCTTGTGCTCGTACATGGCGATCAGGGTTCCGAGAGCGCGAGGGGTGAGCTGCGGGTACAGGAAGCTTGTGGATGGTCTGTTCCCCTCGAAGCTCGTCGCGGCGCTGAGCAGCTCGAGCCTCTCGGCCGTGAGCTCTCGTGCATCGCTGCGCTTCTCGAGCGCGGCTCGAGCCTCCTCGACAGTGCGGCCGCGCATCAGCGCCTCGCTCTGGGCGAAGTAGTTCGAGAGCAGCAGCTCGTGGTGGTCGCTCAGGGGAGCGTGGGACCTCGCTGCGGCCAGGAAGTCGCAAGGTACCAGCCTCGTGCCCTGGTGAAGCAGCTGGTAGAAGGCGTGCTGGCCGTTCGTTCCGGGTTCGCCCCAGACGACGGGACCAGTGTCGACGCCGACGGGTCTGCCGTCGCGGTTGACGTGCTTGCCGTTGCTCTCCATGTCGGCCTGCTGCAGGTAGGCCGGGAAGCGCGAGAGGTTGTGGTCGTAGGGCAAGATCGCGTGGCTCTGCGCCCCCCAGAAGTTGTGGTACCAGACCCCGAGCAGCGCGAGGATCACGGGCACGTTGCGCTCCACGGGGGTGTTGCGGAAGTGCTGATCGGCCGCGTGAGCGCCTGCGAGGAGCTCGTCGAAAGCGTCCGGGCCGATGGAGAGCATGATCGATAGGCCCACCGCACTCCACAGTGAGTAGCGGCCGCCGACCCAGTCCCAGAACTCGAAGGTGGCCTCCTCGGGGATGCCGAACGCTTGAACCGCCTCGTGGTTGGTGCTTATGGCGACGAAGTGTCTACCGACCGCCTCCTCGTCGCCGGTGCGCTCGACGAACCAGGCGCGCGCGCTGCGCGCGTTCGCCATGGTCTCCTGGGTGGTGAAGGTCTTCGAGGCGACCAGGAAGAGCGTGGTGTCGGCGTCGACCAGGCGCAAGACCTGAGCGAGGTCGCTCGGGTCGACGTTCGAGACGAAGTGAGAGCGCAAGCGTTCGTGGCCGTAGGGCGAGAGCGCGGTGGTCACCATCTTCGGGCCCAGGTCGCTGCCGCCGATGCCGATGTTGACGACGTCCGTGAAGGGGGCACCCGTGCGGCCGGCGCGCGACCCGTCGCGAACGGCGAGGGCGAGATTGCGCATGCGGGCGAGCACCGAGCGCACGTCGGGCATGACGTCCTCACCGTCGACGAGTACCGGGGTGTCGCCCTGGTGACGCAGCGCGGTGTGCATCACCGCGCGGTCCTCGGTGACGTTGATGCGTTCTCCGGCGAACATCGCCTCGATGAGGCGCGGCAGCCCAGCTTGCTCGGCCAGTTCGAAGAGGAGCCGCATGGTGGCGTCGGTGACGCGGTGCTTGGAGTAGTCGACGAGCACGTCCCCCACGCTGGCGTGGTAGCGCTCGAAGCGTTCAGGGTCGCGCTCGAAGAGCTCGCGCATGTGCACGCTGCGCATCTCGCGCTGGTGAGTAACGAGCGCTTGCCAGGCCGGGTGGTCTGTCGGGGGCATAGCTCGGTCCTCTCGGGGGGCGCTGGGCACGGCTCAAGCCGGTGCCGTGGCTAGCGTCTCTGGTTGGGGCGTGGGCCCGTCAGCGCCCGCGGGCGATCATCCAGACGAGCTCCTGACCGCTGCGTATGACGAAGAGCAGCGCGCGCTGGGCGCCTCCGTCGCTGAACACCACGCGGGTGTGTCGCTCGTTCCCGACGGTGGTCTCGCTGGTCTCTGCGCGGAACAGGCCCTGCATCAGCAGGTCGCGCTCCACTCCGTAGACGAGCGCGGGCTCGAGCGTGGCGGCCAGACCCGTTGCTGTGTAGACCTCCCAACCCTGCCACGCTGCCTGGTCGGGTACGCGGGCGACGAGCGCGTCGGCGCCGTCGCCGACGGCGCGCAGGCTGCCTGACGGCCAGCTGACCGGGGGGAAGAGCTGGGAGGCGATGGCGGGAGCCAGCGCCACCTCGGCGAGGAGTTGGGCGCTCGCCGTCCCACCGGCGATCACCAGCAGGAGGGCGAGCGTGAAGGTCTTCAGCTTGCGCATGCGCAGAGGTTAGCAGGGCCGGCGGGTGCTTGCCACCGCGCCGGCCCCTCGCCCTTCAGGTCTGGAGCTTCCTACCTGCGCGGATGCGCACGATCGCCTTCTCGATCTCGACGACCACGAACACGATCACGCCGGCCAGGATGACGTACCCCCAGTGCTCGAGCTTCATGCCCGTGACGCCGAACCAGAGCTGCATGGGGGCGGTGTAGGTGAACACCATCTGGAAGAAGATCAGCACCCCGATCGAGACGAACACCGCGCGGTTCGTGAAGAAGCGCTTGGGGGAGAGCGGGAAGGCCCACAGGAAGCGGGTGTTGAGCAGGTAGGCGAGCTCGCCTGCGACAAGCGTGTTGACCGCGATGGCGCGCGCCAGCTCGAGGTCGCCGTAGCGCTCGAGCATCATGAAGAAGAGCACGAGCGTGAGGCCGCCCATCACGATCGAGACGTAGACGATGCGCCACACCAGGTAGCTCGACAGGATGGGCTCGTCCCGGTCGCGCGGTGGTCTGCGCATCACGTCCGCCTCTGGCGGCTCGAAGGCCAGCGCGAGCGCCAGGGTGACCGCGGTGATCATGTTGATCCAGAGGATCTGGACTGGTGTGATCGGCAACTCGGTGAGCACGACCATTATCGAGGCGATCACGACGAGCGCCTCGGCGCCGTTGGTAGGCAGGATGAAGAGGATGGTCTTCTTGAGGTTGTCGTAGATCGCGCGGCCTTCTTCGACGGCGAGGGCGATGGTGGTGAAGTTGTCGTCGGCGAGGACCATCTCCGAGGCGTCCTTGGCTGCCTCGGAGCCTTTGACTCCCATGGCGACGCCCACGTCGGCGCGCTTGAGCGCAGGTGCGTCGTTCACGCCGTCGCCGGTCATGGCGCTGACGTGCCCGCGGCGTTGCAGGGCCTCGAGCAGCTTCAGCTTGTGCTCGGGGCTGGCGCGGGCGAAGACGTCACAATCGGCGGCGACGTCCTCGAGCTTCTCGTCGTCGAGGCCGTCGAGCTCTTGGCCGGTGACGGCGCGCTTGCCGTCGCCTATGCCCAACTGTCCGGCGATGGCGCTTGCGGTGAGGGCGTGGTCGCCGGTGATCATCACCACGCGGATGCCGGCGCGCTGGCACCTTGCTACGGACTCCTTGACCTCTTCACGTGGAGGGTCGATCAGGGCGACCAGCCCGAGCATCTCGAGGCCCTCTTCGGCGAGATCGGTGCTGAGCTCTTCTGCGTCGGCGTCCACGCGTTTCACGGCTACCGCCAGGAGGCGGAAGGCCTGGCTGGCGAGCTCCTTCGCGGACTCTTCCCAGTGCTTGCGGTCGAGCTCGTCGCTCGAGCCGTCGCGTTGGCGCTGAGCGCGGCACATGCCGAGCAAGCGTTCTGGCGCGCCCTTGACGTAGACGAACCTGCCTGCTTCGGACTCGACGAGGCTCGCGGCGTACTGCTTGTCGGACTCGAAGGGGAGGCGGTCGACCCTCCTGTAGGCCCGCAGAGCGGTGCGGTCGAGGCCCAGCTTCTCCGCCAGCACGACGACGGCGCCGTCGGTGGGGTCACCGCTGAGCAGCCGCGTGCCGTCTTCGTTGTCCCTGAACTCGGCCTCGGCGGTGAGCGCGGCGCCGAGCGCCATATCGCGCAGCGGGCCGTCGTCGCCGGCGTCCTCGTCCTTGCCTTCGTAGGTGATCCGTCCCTTGGGTGTGTAGCCCTCACCAGCGACGTCGTAACGTACGCCGGCCATGACGGCCTTGCGCACGGTCATCTCGTTCTTGGTGAGGGTGCCGGTCTTGTCGGAGCAGATGACGGTCACCGACCCGAGCGTCTCGACGGCCGGGAGGCGGCGGACGATGGCTCGCTGCTGCGCCATGCGTTGGACGCCGAGCGCGAGGATGATGGTGATGACGGCGGGTAGGCCCTCGGGGATGGCGGCGACCGCGAAGCCGATCACCGTAAGGAAGATCTCGTCGAGGGTGTACCCGCGGAAGAAGTAGCCGAAGGCGAACAGCGCCGCGCCTATGCCGAGGATGGCGTAGGCGAGGACGCGGGAGAAGTTGTCGATGGCGGTCAGGAAGGGTGTCTTGAGTTGGATGACCCTCGAGACCATCTCGCCGATGCGGCCGACTTCGGTGGTGCTGCCAGTGGCGACGACCACGCCGTGCCCGGCGCCGGAGGTGATGGTGGTGCCGGCGTAGAGCATCGAGCGGCGGTCACCCAACGAGGCCTCCTCGCCGACAGGCGCTCGCGCCTTGTTGGACGGGACCGATTCTCCAGTGAGCGCGGCTTCCTCCGCGCGGAGGTTGTGGGCCTCGATGAGGCGCATGTCGGCCGGCACGCGGTCGCCCGACTCGATGAGCACCACGTCGCCGGGTACGAGGTCTTCGGCGGACACGGTAACGCGGTGGCCGTCCCTGAGGGCCACCGCCTGTAGTGCCAGCATGGAGCGGAGGGCGTCGAGCGCTGCCTCGGCCTTGCCCTCTTGGATGAACCCGATGATGGCGTTGATCAACACCACCGCGAGGATGACGCCGGTCTCGAGCCAGTCGTTGAGCGCTGCGGTGACGACGGCTGCCGCGAGGAGCACGTATATGAGGAGGTTGTTGAACTGCCGCAGGAAGCGCCGCCATGCCGGTACGGGGGGCTCTTCGGGAAGCTTGTTGGGTCCGTACTTCTCGAGCCGCTGCGCGGCTACCTCACTACTCAACCCTTGGGTCTCCGTCTCCAGCTCGCTCAGCACGTCGGAGACGGCTAACGAGTGCCAGGCAGCGGCCTTGGGGGCGTCACGCGGGCTGGTGCTGTTCGCGGCGTTGGCGGGCATGATCGGTCCCTCCCGAGCTTGTGCCTGTTCGGCACTAACGTGGACATCGTACCGGTTGAGGTTAGGACCAGACGTCCCGGTTCGAGCCTGTGCAGGAGCCAGCGCAGACCCCTTAGCCTCTGCTCTGGCTGCTCGCCAGGCGCCACTTGGTCTAGCGTGGAGGCAACATGAGCGAAGACGTGCGAGGACCCGCATACCGCCCAAGGGCCCGCGAACTCGGGTTGGCGCCCGGCGTGCTCGATCCGGGCGCGTTGAACGCGATCACCGATGTCGATGGTGTGAGGGTCGGGCAGGTGAGCCTTTGGGAGGGTGAGGGAGTTCGGACCGGCGTGAGCGTGGTGATGCCTCACGCTGGCGACCCGTTCATCGAGCGCGTGCCGGCGGGGCTCTTCGTGGCGAACGGCTTCGGGAAGCTTGCTGGTGCGACTCAGGTCGAGGAGCTCGGGGAGCTCGAGACGCCGATCGCGCTGACGAACACTCTGTCGGTTCCGGAGGCCGCGTCGGGCCTCATCGAGTGGACGCTGGCGCAGCCCGCGAACGCTGACGTGCGCTCGGTGAACGCGTTCGTGGGGGAGACGAACGACGGTGTGCTCAACGACATCCGTGCGCGGCGGGTGAGGCCCGAGCACGTGTTCGAGGCGATCGCTGCGGCCACCGCGGGACCGGTGGAGGAGGGTTGCGTGGGCGCGGGGACAGGCACGATCGCGCTGGGTTTCAAGGCCGGCGTCGGCACGAGCTCGCGTCGGCTGCCGGTTACCTCGGGCGGCGCGACCGTAGGGGTGCTGGTGCAGGCGAACTTCTCTGGGCTGCTGTTGATGGACGGCTTGCGAGTGGGTGAGCGGCTGGGGCGCCACCACTTGGGAGCTGCCTCGGGTGG
>SKSV01000313.1 GCA_007122815.1 Trueperaceae bacterium
GTCGCGGGCCTGTTGCTGGTGGTGAGCCACCTGGGCCGCTGGTGGAACCTGCCGCGGGTGCTGTGGAACATGGTCCTGGCCTGGGACTTCAACTTCAACTCCTGGATGCTCATCGGGATCATGATGCTCTCGGTTCACCTGTTCTTGACGCTGATCCTGGTGGTAGCGAACCTACCCTTCCTGGGTCCGAAGGTCAGCTGGCTGCGCTGGACGGAGAAGCTCAACGCCAGCAACCTCTTCGTCGGGCTCGTCGCCGCCTTGGGTATCGGCGCCACCGTGTACAGCGGCTTCCTCATCACCCAGGCAGCGGGCATCCCGTTGTGGAACACCTCGTTGATCCCGGTGCTGTGGGTGATAAGCGGTTCGGTCGCGGCGATAGCGGTGCTCGAGCTGCTCTACGTCTTCGGGCTGGTCGACGCCCGCGTCTCGACCTTCGGAGTGCGGCTCGGCATGGGTCTCGACGTCTTGAAGCTGCTGGCCGTGCTCGCCTTCCTGCACGTGGCGCTCTCCTTCGGCAGCGCCGGTGCGCGCTTCGGCGCCGAACTCATGATGTCGGGTGAGTTCGCGCTCATGACCTGGGGCGGTGTGATCGGAATCGGCATCGTGATCCCGCTGCTCATCGGCGCGTACACCATCTTCGTCGGCAAGAGCAAGCCGCTGCTGCTGGTGTCGTCCGTGGCAGCGCTGGCCGGGGTCTTCTTCCTCCGTGCCGCCGTGCTCCTCGCCGGCGTGTGGGAACCTCTCGTCCTCTGAGCTGAGATTGCCCAGCAATCACTCGTGATCCATTCAGCGCCCCGCCTCAACGCGGGGCGCTGGTCCTGACGGACAGCTGACGAAACGGTGTAGAACTGCCCTTGACGACGAACTGGTCCGAAGAGGGCGCCACAACGCGTTGTGGCAGGCCCAAGGGGTGTGCTCGTGCCTCAGGCCTCCCCTCTGGACCACCGCTCGACGGAACGGGGCGTTTGGAACACTAGACGACTTGTAGGAGACGCTCACACCCGTAACCAGGACCGCACCGCGATCCGCAACCGCGACCCGCGACCGTGATTGGCGGCCGCGATTCGCGGCGGTCACCGTCAACGAGAGGAGCGCGTATGCGTAAGGCCAAGTCGGGTTAGTCAAGATGATAGGTACCGGCGAGTCCGCTACCGACTGGAACATGCTCATGGCCGTGGCCATGCTCGCGTTGCTACCGCCGGTGCTGATCATCCTGTTCATGCAGCGCTGGTTCGTGAAGGGGCTCGTCGAACCAGAGAAGTGAGCTATGGCGTAGGCCCGCGGGCGCACCGCTCGCCTTCGGCCCGCTCGGCCGCCAGCAACGCCACGACGTCGACCGCGGCTGCAGGCTTCGGAGGCTCGCTCTCCAGAAGCGCGTCGAGGGCGCGCCCACCGGCTCCGGCCACGATCACGCCGTGACGCTCGAGCTCTCGGCGCCGGTCCGATGCGTCGACGCTCGTAAACGGCACGAGGCGCGCCACGGGCGTGCCACGGTCGGTGATCGTCACCGTCTCGCCCGCACGCACGAGGTCGAGGTAGGCCGACAGTCGGTTCTTCGCTACCGAGATCGACGCGGTCTTCATCTAGCTATGATAGCCAGGTCCCTGACGCTCGGCAAGCCATACCTGGTGCAGCAGAGCCGCATCCCGTCGGCGTGGCGCCAGCGGGGGTGTTCAGTCACCCATCAGGACGGGTTGCGGGATACGCATCGGACGCCCGCACGCCGGCTCGTCTTCGAACAGCGCCTGCTCCCCCGCGGGCAGGTTGGCGCGCGCCAGGTCACGGATGCCGTTGACGCCGATGAAGAACTCGCGCATCATCACCACGAGAAGGTAACGCCCCGTCTCGCTTAGCTCCAACGCTTCGGCGTCGTCCCTCGAGAAGGCTCCCGCCAGCTTCAGGAACAGGTACTCGGGCAAGAGGCCGCGCGCCACGCTGACGCCGTTAGCCTCCTCGAACGCGGCCTTGTCGAGGCGCAGACCGAAGAGGTCCATCATGAGTCGGTAGCGCAGTCGGTCCCTTCGCTGCAGCCGCATGCGGGCGTCGACGCTCAAGCGGCCTTGCTCGATGGCGTCGGCGTAGCTGCGTAGGGAGAAGGTGTTGGCGTAGATCTGACCGCCCAAGTAGCTGAAGGAACCGCTGCCGATGCCGACGTACTCGTCGTGATCGATTATGTACTCGTCGATGAGGGCCTCCTCGCCTAGCGAGAACGCCCAGGCGGAGGTGGGCCGGTAGTGTTCCTGCAGGCGCCTCGAGATGAGTCTGTACTGCCGCTCCTCGAGCTCGTAGTCGACCTTACCCAGGGCCTTCTCGAGGGGGCGCTCGACCGCCGGTGAGACCATGAGTGGGTAGTAGGTGATCTGCGCGGCGCCGTGGTCGATCAGCAGCTGCAGGTCGTTCTCCAGGATCTCGTCGGTCAGTGAGGGCAGGTTGAAGATCATGTCGACGTTGAAGGTCGGGAGCCGGCCGCGCGCCGCCTCGAGGCCCGTCAGGATCTGCCTAGCCGACCCGTACTTGTCGTAGCGACGCATCTGCTTGAGCAGTCCGTCGTCGAGGCTCTGGACGCCCACGGAGAGGCGTTGCACGTGACCTTCGAGGGGACCCAAGACCTCGTCGGTGAGGTGGTTGGGGTTGGTCTCGGTCGAGACATCGCCGATGTCGAAGAGCTCTCGCGCCAGCTCGATGGTCTTGACGAGTTCGTCGACGATCACCGTGGGCGTCCCACCGCCGACGTACATGGCGGAGAAGCGGTACCCCAGGTCGGCGACCATGCGCATCTCCTCACGTAAGGCCCTGAAGTAGCGCTGGGCCGCGTCCTCGCGGAACGGGAAGCGGTTGAACGAGCAGTACGGGCAGAGCAGCTCACAGAAGGGGACGTGAGCGTAGAGCAAGTACCCGCCGTCGCGTGCGGGGGGTGGTAGCTCCCCCGGCCTGTGGGGGTCGAGGCGTAGTTGTTGCGAGCGCAGACCGCGCAAGCGCCGGGTCAGCACCCGCTCGGCGATCACGAGGTGCCCGCCGACTCGTCGCTGCAGCAGCCCCCGAGAACACCGTGCACGAATCGCATGGCCCTAGTATCGCCCTTGGAGCCCATCATTGGTACCCCGAGGAGCGCGCACGGACCTACCGCGGCACGAGTCGGGCAGGTCTCGCCTACGCGCTCAGGAACCCAGCTCGCCACCCTTGGAGCGGCGCAGCTCTTGGACGAGCATGCGCGTCACGCCCTTGTGGCAGTCGCCGCAGGCGCGGCTGGTACCTAGGTACGGGGCGAGTTCGTCGAAGTCGCTCACCCCGTGTTCACGGATCACGGAGCGCACCGCTTCGCTGCTCAGGTGATGCTCGGCGCAGATGTCGTACTGCGGGCGCTCACGCAGCCTGAAGCGCGCTGGATCGGCGAGGTGCTCGGCGTAGCGCGCCTCCCAGAAGCGGCGCTCGAACCCCACCATCGCCACCTCGAAGGCCGCCATGTCCCGCTCGAGCGTCACGCCCTCCGCCTCCAGGCGCTCCTCCTCCTCGAGGAAGGGCAGCTCGAGGTCTTCGAGGAGCTCCAGCGCCTCCCGCATGACCGGGTCGAGCATCTCGCGTTGCTCGAACAGCCTCCGCAGTGACGCGCTGGTCAGGGGCGTCTCCGGGTCCTCCACCATCAGTACCGGCACGAGCAGCTCCTTGGCTTCGCGCACCTCGGCGATTGCGCTCTCGATGAACTCGCGTTGACCCCTGGGCACGGCGTTCAGCAGATCCTCGGCAGCTGCTCCTCGATCGGCATCTCGAGCACGCGGCGGCTGCCGTACGCGGTCTCGACCAGGGCGACTCCCTCGGGCTTCTTGACGATGTCGCCGATGATGGCCGCCTCGCGTCCGAACGGGTGCGCCTTCATGGCGCCCAGCGCCGCCTCGGCCTCCTCGGGTGCCACGATCAACAGCACCTTGCCCTCGTTGGCGGCCAGGAACGGGTCGATGCCGAGCATCTCGCTGTACTGCTCGACCAGCTCGTGCACGGGCACGGCCACGTCGAAGACCCGTAGCCCGTAGGCTTGCCGGTGCACCACCTCGTTCGCGACCGCCGCCAACCCTCCACGGGTGACGTCGCGCATGAAGCGCACGTTCGGCGCCACTCGCCGCACGGCCTCGATCAACCCGTTGAGCGGCGCCACGTCGGACTCGAGCTCGATGGCGAGGTCGAGCCCTTCACGGCGCGACATCACGGCGATGCCGTGGTCCCCGAGGGTGCCGTTGACGAGCACCTTGTCGCCCGGGCGCACCTGGTCGACGCCCATCAGCACGTCATCGGCCAGGAACCCCACACCGGTGGTGTTGATGAAGACGCCGTCGCCGTGGCCGCGCTCGAGCACCTTCGTGTCACCCGCGACTATGGCTACGCCCGCTTCGTCTGCGGTCGCCTTCATCGAGCGCACCACGCGCTCGAGCTCGCTCATGTCGTAGCCCTCCTCGAGCAGGAAGGCCGCGCTCATGTACATGGGGGTGGCCCCCATGACCGCGAGGTCGTTCACCGTGCCCGCGACTGCGAGTCGCCCGATGTCGCCCCCCGGGAAGAAGGCGGGCTTGACGGTGTGCGAGTCGGTGGCGAAGGCGATGCGGCCTCCCGGGTTGGCGAGGATGGCGGCGTCGGTGAGGGCCTTCAGTGGCTCGTTGCTGAACGTGGCGACGAACAGCTCCTCGATCAGCTCGAGCGTCAGCTTGCCGCCTGAGCCGTGGCTCAGGCGGACGGTGTCGTAGCGGGAGGCAGCGCGCGCGGTGGTCGCGCTGGGCGCGGCGTCAGACGGTCTCGACACGGAGCTGCTCCTTGTGCATGCCGTAGGTGTACCAAGCCCGGCAGGTGCCCTCGTGGCTGACCATGCAGGGCCCGTAGGGGCTGTCAGGCGTACAGAGCTGACCGAAGACGCGGCACTCGTCGGGCTGGATCTGGCCCAGCGTGACCTCGGCGCAGCGGCAGCCCTTGGGGTGCTCGGCGCCCTTCAGCGCGAGCGGGTCGAGCCTTCCGGCGAAGCGCCGGGCGGCGCTCGCGTGGTGGTACGGCTCGCGGAGCTTGTAGCCAGAGGCGGGGATCTCGGCTATCCCGCGCCAGCGGATGGGCGCGAGCTCGAACACCTCGTGGAGCTCGCGCTTGGCGCGCTCGTTGCCGTCGTACTTCACCAGCCGTTGGTAGGGGTTGGCTACGGTGAGGTCGCCGGTGTCGATCTGCTCGAGCAGCGAGGCTATGGAGGCGAGCACGTCTACCGGCTCGAAGCCGCCCGAAGCGCAGGCGATACCGCGTGTCGGGAGGCCCTCGTAGACTCTCAGGCCGGTGATCGTCACGGCGTGCCCGGGGAGGATGAAGCCCTCGATGTCGAAGCCCTCGAGGTCCGGCAACAGCTGGGTGGCCGGAGGTGTGTAGTAGTTGGCTTCGATGATCGAGAGGTTGTCCGGGACTCCGCGCTTGAGCATGGCGGCGACCGCCACTACGGTGGTCTCGAAACCGACCGAGAAGAAGACGACCTGCTTGTCGGGGTTCTGCTCGGCGATACGTTTGGCGTCGAAGGCGCTGTAGACCGCGCGTACGTCGCCCCCGCGAGCGCGCGCGTCGAGCAGGCTCATGCGCACGTCGCCGCGCCGCTCGCCCGCTAGCGGGATGCTGCCGGGCACGGCGAGCATGTCTCCGAAGGACGCGAGGATCACGCCCGGCTCCAGCGAGAGCTGGATGGCCATGTTGATGTACTCGTTGTCGCAAACGCAGACCGGGCAGCCGGGTCCCGCGAGTACGCTGACGCTCTTCGGGAGCAGGTCGCGCAGCGCGTAGCGCCCCATCTCGTGCTCGTGCGTGCCGCAGATGTGCATGAGCTTGACCGGCCGGGCGACGCTCGCGGCGAGCTCCGCAATGCGGCTCTGCAGCCTGGCGACGAGTTCGGGGTCCTTGTAGGTGTCGGGGCGGAAGCCGGTGCCGGCCTGAGGGGCTGCGGTCGCCTCAACCACTGGGGTACGGCTCCAGGTACTGCTCGATCAGCTCTAGGTTGGCCTTGGCGTCCTCTGGAGCGATCTTGTCGATGGCGAAGCCCGCGTGCACCACGACCCAGTCACCCGGCTTCAGGTCGTCGACCAACCCGATGAAGCAGTGCTGCGTGGCGCTGCCTAGGCGGATCAGGCAGCGGTCCTCGTCGAGTACCTCGACGACTTCGTGTGGGATCCCCAAGCACATGGTCAACCTCCCGGCATACAGGCGGCCAGCGCCAACTGGCCCAACGATACGCCTCCATCGTTCGTCGGGACCATGGTGTTCCGCCAGTGCTGAATGTCCATAGCGTCGCACCGCATGACGATGCGCTCGACCAGCAGAGCGTTCTGGAACACGCCCCCAGAGAGCACCAGACGCTCGAACGGGAGTTCGTCTCCCAACACCAGCGCCGCCTCCACGACGCCTTGAGCCAGGGCCTCATGGAAGCGCCACGCTACGCGTCCTCTGGAGGCGCCGGCCTCCACGTCGTCCATGACCGCGAAGAGCAGCGGTGCGTGGTCCCAAGTGAGGCCGTCGAAGGGCCATGGGTAGGGCTCGCCGGACTCACCCTCCCGGCGCGCACGCAGCGCAGCGGCCTCGAGCCCGATAGCAGCTTGGCCCTCGAACGTCATGCTGCGGTGGAAGCCCGTGAGCGCAGCGACCGTGTCGAACAGGCGGCCCACGCTGGTCGTCGGTAGCGTGTTCACGCCTCGCTCGATCATGCGTCTGGCGATGGTAACGCGCTCGATTGGTAGGCCGAACGGCGGCGCCACGACGCGCTCCCAGACGCCGTCGCCGAGCGCGGCCAGCCACCCGACCGCTGCCTGTGGGGGCGTCCGCGCGGCGGCGTCCCCACCGGGGAGGTGCGCACTCCTCAGGTGCGCCACCCGTCTCAGCCCTACCTCCAGACTGCCGTGGAAGACCTCTCCACCCCAGACGCTTCCGTCCTCTCCCAGTCCCGCACCGTCGAAGGCGAAGCCGAGAACGGGCACCTCCCACGCGCCGCGCTCGGCGAGAACGCTGGCGACGTGAGCGGCGTGGTGCTGCACCTGCACCCTCTCGCCGCCGAGCTGCTCGGCGAAGCGGCTGCTCGGGTAGGCGGGATGGAGGTCGTGCACCAGCAGCACCTCCCTGGGGTCGACGCGGTACATGGCGCAGAGGTCGTGAACGGTCTCCTGGAACGCCACGAAGGACTCGAGCTCGCTGAGGTCCCCGAGGTGCTGGCTCACGTACGCCGAGCCACCGACAGCCAGGGTGATGCTGCTCTTGAGCTCGGCGCCCAACGCGAGGCAGGGGCGCTCGAAGCGCTCCGAGCGGGCGACCGGCGCCGGAGCGTAGCCGCGCGCGCGCCGCACCACGGCGCCGGTACCCGCGACCACCTGGGCCACGCTGTCGTCGACGCGCCGCGCTATGGCGCGCTCGCCGATGAGGAAGGCGTCCGCCAGCCCCTGCAGGCGCTCGAGCGCTTCCTCGTCACGGTACGCGATCGGCTCCGCGGAGCGGTTCGCGCTCGTCATGACCAGCACTTCGGGTGCGCCGTCGTCGAAGAGGAGGTGCTGAACGGGGGTGTAGGGAAGCATCACCCCCAACCAGGCGTTGTCGGGCGCGAGGTCCTCAGGCAGGGCCTCACCGCGCCTGGGAAGCAAGACGATCGGGCGCTCCTGACCCTCGAGCAGTTCACGGGCGACGGAAGACAGCTCGACGTGCGGTTCGAGCGCGGCCAGATCGCGAGCCATCACCGCGAAGGGCTTCTCCTTGCGGTACTTGCGTTCCCGCAGCGCCCGGACCGCGCCACCGTCGAGTGCGTCGCAGGCGAGGTGGTAGCCTCCGAGGCCCTTGATGGCGACGATGGAGCCGCTGCGCAGGGCCCCAACGGTCGCGCGCAGCGCGTCGTCGTTCCAGAGGCCCTCGCCCGCGCCGTCTGCGCCCACGAAGCGAAACCGCGGGCCACACGCCGGGCAAGCGGTCGGCTGGGCGTGGAAGCGGCGGTCGAGCGGGTCGTGGTACTCCCGCTCACACTCGGGGCACATGGTGAAGGCGCGCATGGTGGTGAGCGGGCGGTCGTAGGGCAGCGCCTCGATGATCGAGTAGCGCGGCCCGCAGTTGGTGCAGTTGA
>SKSV01000195.1 GCA_007122815.1 Trueperaceae bacterium
GCCTCGCTCGCACGCGCCGGCGAGCTACCGCGCGCGGGACCCGGCCTGCGCGGCGCCTACCCCGTCGGGCCCGCGCTCACGGGCGGCATGCGCCTGCGCTGGCAGCGTCAGCTCGACGAAGGCCCGCAATGGCCTTCAGGGCTGGGGGCGGCGGCAGGGTGGATCGCGGTGGGGCAACGCTCCGACCAGCTGGCGCTGCTGCATCCGGCCGACGGGAGCGTCAGCGGCCGCTTCGCGCTCTCCGACGAGGTCGCCACTCCTCCCCTCTTCACCCGCAACCAGCTGGTGGTGGCCAGCCGCGACGGCGTCGTGCGCGCTCTCGCCTGGCCTCAGGGTGAGAGTGCCTGGACGCGAGACGACGTCGACGCCACCGGTCTCGCCAGCTACGGCAGCGACCTGATCGTCACCTGTCGCGACGGCCGCCTCGAACGCTGGGGAGAGCGCGGCACGACCCGCTGGAGCTTCGAGGCCGGCTCGGCGCTGGTGAGCGCCGCCTGCTTGCACCGCGCTCACGCCTTCGTGTTCGACGAGGAGGGCTGGCTCCACGCCGTGGACGTCGAGAGCGGAACCCGGCGCTTCAAGGTCGACGTGGGAACGAGCGTCGCCTCCCCCGTAGCGGTCGGAGGGATCGTGCTCCTCTCGACTCGCGCCGGTGAGCTCCACGCCTTCGACGTGGAGAGCCACGAGGTGCGCTGGACCTACGACCTCGAGGGAGCGCTGTGGGCGCCACCTGCGGTGGCGGGTCCGCACGTGTTCGTGGCGTCTTGGGGCGAGCGCCTCCACGCCCTGGCGCTGCGCAGTGGCGATGACGTATGGGAGCGACCGCTGGGCTCTCCCGTGACGGCCGCACCGGTGGTGGCCGCAGGGGTCGTCTACGTCGCCACCGAAGCGGGCGAGCTGCTCGCCTTCGACGCTGCGGGAGGACGCGAGCTGGGGCGCCATCAGGTCACGCACGCCCCCATCCAAGCGAGCCCGCTACCTCTGGGTGACGCCCTGGTGGTGGCCGCCATCGACGGCACCGTGCACTGCCTGGACTGACCCGCCCTCGGGCGCGGTTACGCGCGCGAGCGGGCTCGTCCCTAATCGGAGATCGCGGTCGCGGCGCGCACTGCCTCCGCCTCTCGCAAGCGCAACAGCGCCGCGTCGGCGACGAGCGCTGCGCTCGTCTCCTGGGCTCCGGCGTCCTCGCCGGCCGGCCGCGGTGCGACCATCCAAGTGCGCGCCAGCGTTCGCGTCCAGGCGTCCAGCAACCGCCTCGCGTGCGCCGAGCCGGTGTGAGCCACGTGCCGCTCGAGGAGGGCCCTCAAGAGCGCCGCCTCTGGCGCCCGGGCGGCGTCGGCCTGCGCCAGCGGGTGCAGCTGCACCATGGTCGGGTTGAGCCGGCCAGGGAGTCGCTCCGAGGGGTCCCAGACGTACGCCAAGCCACCGGACATGCCCGCCCCGAAGTTCCGGCCAGTAGCCCCGAGCACCACCACGACACCACCGGTCATGTACTCGCAACCGTGGTCACCGCAACCCTCCACCACCGCGAGCGCGCCCGAGTTGCGCACCCCGAGGCGCTCACCGGCGATCCCCGCGGCGTAGAGGGCTCCCCCGGTGGCACCGTACAGGACCGTGTTACCTACGATCACGCTGCGTTCACTGACGGGGCTGCGCGTGGCGGGAGGCATGAGCACCAGCTCGCCACCGGACATGCTCTTCCCGACGTAGTCCTGAGCCTCGCCGACCAGCGTGAAACGCATGCCGTTCACGGCGAAGGCACCGAAGCTCTGCCCCGCAGCGCCCCTGAAGCGGTAGCGCACGGTCCCCGCCGGCAGACCGGCGTCGCCGTAGCGCCGCGCGATCTCCCCCGCCAGCCGCGCCCCCAGCGAGCGGTCACGGTTGCCGATGGCGTAACCCCGCTCGACGCGCTCTTCGCGCTCGAGCGCGGACGCTGCGTCACGCACCAGCTGCTCGTCGAGCGGCTCACGTTCCGGGCGTGGGTTGCGCGGCTGCAACCGTCGCCGCGGCCTCACGCCGCCCGGATCGACGTCACGCAAGAGCACCCCGAGATCGAGCCGAGCGCTCTTCGGGAGCACGACGTCGCGCGCTTCGAGGAGGTCCACCCGACCCACGAGCTCGTCGATGCCCCGCGCCCCCAGGCGCGCCAGCAGCATGCGCACGTGCTGGGCGACGTAAGTCATGAAGCGCATCACGTGCTCGGGCTCACCGGAGTACTTGGCACGCAGGTCGTCGCGTTGCGTCGCGATCCCGACCGGGCAGGTGTTCAGGTGGCACTGCCGGATCAGCGCGCAGCCGGTCGCCACCAGCGCAGCGGTGCCGAAGCCGTACGCTTCGGCTCCGAGCAGCGCCGCGATCACCACGTCGCGTCCCGTCTTCAGGCCACCGTCGACGCGCAGCAGCACCCGCTCGCGCAGGCCGTTATCCACCAGCACCTGCTGCGTCTCCGCGAGCCCGAGCTCCCAGGGCACGCCGGCGTGTTTCATGCTCGAGAGCGGTGAGGCGCCGGTCCCGCCATCGTGCCCGGAGATCTGGATCACGTCCGCGTAACCCTTCGCCACCCCCGCCGCGATCGTCCCGACCCCCGAGGTGGCCACCAGCTTGACGCCCACCCGCGCTTGCGGGTTCACGCGCTTGAGGTCGTAGATGAGCTGCGCGAGGTCCTCTATCGAGTAGATGTCGTGGTGCGGTGGAGGTGAGATCAGGGTGACGCCCGGCACGCTGCGGCGGATGCGAGCGATCTCGCCGTCGACCTTGTGTCCTGGGATCTGCCCGCCCTCACCGGGCTTGGAGCCCTGCGCCATCTTGATCTCGATCTCGCGCGCCGACATCAGGTAGGCCGCCGTCACCCCGAAGCGACCCGAGGCGACCTGCTTGATGGCGCTGTTGGCGTCGTCACCGGCGCGCGGGTACCAGCCTCCACGCCCGAGCTCGGGCATGTCGCGCTCATAGGGCGCGAAGCGGATCTCGTCCTCGCCTCCCTCACCCGAGTTCGACAGCCCCCCAAGTCGGTTCATCGCCACGGCCAGCGTCTCGTGCGTCTCGCGCGAGACCGCCCCGTGGCTCATCGCCTGCGTGGAGAAGCGGCTGACGATGTCGCTGACGTCCTCGACCTCCTCCAGCGGCACCTCGGGGCCGAGCGGCGTGGGCTGGACCAGATCGCGCAGCGCGGTAGGGGGGCGCTCGTCCGCCTGCTTGGCGTACTGCTCGAAGGCCTCGTCGTCGGCCGTGCGCACGGCCTTGTGCAGCGCCTTGAACACCAGCGGGTTGAGGGCGTGGTACTCGCCCGCCTTGCGGTAGCGGTAGATGCCGCGGTCGCGCAGCCGCTCGTCCTCGCCGAAAGCCTCGGCATGCATCCGCAGAACGTCGCTGGCGATGGCGTTCAGGCCGACTCCCCCGAGGAGAGAGGTGGTCCCGCCGAAGTAGCGGGCGATGACCGACTCGTCGATGCCGATGGCCTCGAAGACCTGAGCGCCGCGGTACGAGGAGATCGTGGAGATGCCCATCTTCGACATCACCTTCAGGACGCCCTTCTCGAGGGCACGCTGGTAGTTGCGAGCGGCGAGGCTCTCGTCGAAACCCTCCGGCGCGCGCTTAGCCTGGCGCGGCACGTCGCGCGCGGTGGCGAAGGCGAGGTAGGGGTGCACCAGGGCGACGCCGTAACCCACGAGGCAGGCCACGTGGTGATCCTCGCGCACTTCGCCGGTGTCGCAGACCAGCGCGGTCCGGGTCCTCAGGCCCGCCCGCAGCAGGCGCTGGTGTACCGCCGAGGAGGCGAGCAGCATGGGGATGGGAGCGTGGTCGGCACCGGCAGCGCGGTCCGAGAGGACGATCACGCCGTGCCCCGCGTGCACGGCCGAGACCGCCCTGTCGCAGAGGTCGTCGAGCGCCCTCTCCATCCCCTCGGGTCCCTCGGTGACCGGGAAGACGCCGTCGAGGGTGATCGGCCTGAACTCGCTCTGCTCGAGTAGCCAGCCGAAGCGCGCCTCGTCGATCACCGGCGAGTCGAAGCGCAGGACCCGCGCCGAACCCGGCAGCTCCTCCAACAGCGGGCCGCGCGGTCCGATCACGGTCTGGAGCGACATCACCAGGCGCTCGCGCAAGGGGTCGATCGGCGGGTTGGTGACCTGCGCGAAGCGCTGCTTGAAGTAGCGGTAGAGCGATTGCGGTTGCTCCGAGAGCACGGCCAGGGGAGTGTCGTCGCCCATCGAGCCGACCGGGATCTCGGCTTCGAAGACCATCGGTTCGAACACGCGGTCGTAGTCCTCGCTGGAGTACCCGAAGAGAGACTGCGTGCGCGTGAGCGCTCCCGGCTCCCAGCCTCGCGCCACGACGTCGTCAGGGGCCAGTTCCGGCGCCTCGGTCAGGTAGTCCCCGATCCAAGCGCCGTACGGGCGACGGGTGGCGAGGTCTCGCTTCACCGCCTCGTTCTTGAGCACCCGGCCGGTGGCGGTGTCGACGACCAGCATCGAGCCTGGGCCCAGGCGCCCCTTCTCCACCACGCGCTCGTCGACGTTCAGCATGCCCGCCTCGGAGCCCACGATGACCAGCCCGCGCTCGGTGATCCAGTAGCGTTGCGGCCTCAGGCCGTTGCGGTCGAGCCCAGCGATGGCGAAGCGCCCGTCCGAGAGCGCGAGCGCCGCCGGCCCGTCCCAGGGCTCCATCAGCGACGCGTGGTAGTCGTAGAAGGCGCGCAGGTCGGGGTCGCAGTCGGCGCGCGCCTCGTACGCCTCGGGCACCAGCATCGCCAAGGCGTGCATCGGGTCGCGGCCAGCCATGGCGAGGAGCTCGAAGGCGTTGTCGAGCGCCGCCGAGTCCGAACCGCCTGGCTCGACCACGGGCAGCAGGTCCTGCACGTTCTCGCCGAAGATCGAGCTCTCCAGCACCGGTTCGCGCGAGCGCATGAAGTTCACGTTGCCCTGGAGGGTGTTGATCTCGCCGTTGTGGGCGAGGAAGCGGAAGGGCTGCGCCAGCGACCAGCGCGGCATCGTGTTGGTGCTGTAACGCTGGTGGAAGACCGCGAGCTGGGTGCGGTAGTCGGGGTCGGCGAGGTCGCGGTAGAAGACCGGCAGCTGGTCGGCCACGAGCAGGCCCTTGTAGACGACGGTGCGGCTCGAGAACGAGGGGACGTAGGCCCGGCCCAGACCGAGTTCGCGCAGGCGGACCTCGATGCGCTTCCGGGTCAGGTACAGGAGCCTCTCGAAAGCGAGGTCGTCGAGGCCTGGCGGCCGCGCCAGGATCACCTGGCGGATGATGGGTCTGCGGGCGAGCGCGTGATCGCCGAGGGCGCCATCGTCGATGGGCGGGTCGCGCCACATCAGGCGCCTCAGCGGACTCACCTCTAGCTCGCGGTCGACGGCGTCGTAGATGCGTTCGAAGGGCGTGTCGTTGGCCACGAAGAAGACCCCGACCGCCAGGTCGTCGTCTGACTCCACGGCGATGCCCAGCGCGTCGAGCTCACGCCGCAGCAGCGCGTAGGGTAGCTGCGTCAGCACCCCGGCACCGTCGCCGGTGCGCCCGTCAGCGGAGACGGCGCCACGATGGGCCAGCTCGCGCAGGGCGCGCAGGGCGTGGTCTAGCACGGAGCGGCTGGCGCCGCCCTGACAGCTGGCTATGAAGCCGACACCGCAAGCGTCACGCTCGGCGGGCCAAGCCAGCTGGCTGAAATCTGAGAACTGGCGCATCTGCGCTCCCTTCCGCGACGTGCTGCTCGCGAGGGTCGAAGGCTACGGCGCGGCCTCCCGGGCAGCGCGCATGGCGCCGTTCGGGACTCTCGGGCGAGCTGCTTTCACGGGCGGCCGCCGGGGGGCGGCTGGCGGCCGTGGCGCCACGGTAGCAGCAGCCGCTCGCCGCGGTCAACCTGGCGGAGCGCGGCGAGTACCCTCCTGGACGTCGCTTCCACGCCTAGCCGGCGCCCCGCACCTCAGCTTCGTATGCGTATGGGCTCACCCGGCTGCGCATCGAAGGCGAAGGGCTGGCCCGGCACGACCCCGTCTGCGTGCAGCTTGGAGTCGATGGCGTCGAGCAGCGCCTGGTACGAGGCGTCGATGATGTTGGCGTGCGCGCCCACCGTGCCCCAGGTGCGCTGGCCGTCGGTGGTCTCGACGTGCACGCGCACCACGCTGGCCGTGCCGGTATCGGGGCCCGCCAGCACCCGCACCTTGTAGTCGGTGAGGCGCAGGGTAGCCATGCTCGGGTAGAAGCGCTCAAGCGCCTTGCGCAGCGCCCGGTCCAGGGCGTTGACGGGACCGTCGCCGTCGGCGGCGGTGTGCTCGAAGGCGTCACCGACCTGCAGCCGCACGCTGGCCTCGCAGCGCGGTCCGTCGTCGCCGTCGCGCTTGTCGATCACCACCGTGTACCCGTGCAGGGTGAAGTACGGGCGGTGGTCTCCCCTGACCTTGCGCGCCACGAGATGGAACGAGGCGTCCGCGCCCTCGAAAGCGTAGCCGAGGTGCTCGAGCTCCTTCAGCCGCCCCACCAACGTACCCGCCTCGCTGGCGAGCGCGCCGTCACCCAGCTCGTCGGCCTTCGCCACCAGGTTCGCGCGGCCGCTGAGGTCGGAGAGCAGCACCCGCCGCACGTTGCCGACGGACTCCGGAGGCACGTGCTCGTACGTGTCGGGGCGCCGGTTGACGGCCGAGACGTGGATGCCTCCCTTGTGCGCGAACGCCCCCTCCCCGACGTAGGGAGAGCGCGGGTTGGGCGCCAGGTTGGCGCGCTCGTCGACGAAGCGAGCCAACGCCGTGGCCTCGTGGATCGGTTGCGGCTGCTCGGCACCCAACTTGAGCGCGAGGGTCGGCAGCAGGCTCAGGAGGTCGAGGTTGCCGCAGCGTTCGCCGTAACCTCCGATGGTCCCCTGCACGTGGCTGGCGCCCTCGTTCAGCGCCGCGAGGGCGTTCGCCGCCGCCAGCGCGGCGTCGTTGTGCGGGTGGATACCCAGCGGCACCGCGATGCCCGCCGCGGCGATGCGCTCGCGCGCGGCGCGCGTAGCTGCCGCCACCTCGCTCGGGAGCCGGCCCCCGTTCGTGTCGCACAGCACCAGGCACTGTGCACCCGCCGATGCCGCGGCCTCGAGCGTCGCCAAGGCGTAGTCCTGGTCGTCGGCGTAGCCGTCGAAGTAGTGCTCGGCGTCGTAGACCACCTCCCGGCCCTGCTCGCGCAGGTACGCCACGGAGGATGCGATCATCGCCAGGTTCTCCTCCAGGCTGGCGCCGAGCGCCTCGCGCACGTGGAGCCTCCAGGACTTACCGAAGAGCGTGACGACGGGGGTGTGGGCCGCCAGCATCGCGGCGAGGTTCGCGTCGTCCTCCACCGGCACTGCCTTGCGGCGGGTGCTACCGAACGCTGCCAGGCGGGCGTGGTCCAACTCGACGTCGCGCATGCGCTCGAAGAAGCGCACGTCGCGCGGGTTGGAGCCAGGCCAGCCCCCCTCGATCATGTCGATCCGGAAGGCGTCGAGGCGGCGCGCTATGGCGACCTTGTCGTCGCTGGTGAAGCTCACCCCGATGCCCTGGGTGCCGTCGCGCAAGGTGGTGTCGTAGACCTCGATGCGCCGTCCGAGCAGCGTGTCGCGGCCGACGAGCCCCGCGGCCTGCGGCCGCACCTGCCCGTTGGGCGACTCGCGTCCGGCCATCAGGGGGTGGCCACCTGCGCCGTGCGCTGCTTCGCCACGCCCGCGGCGAGCTTGTTCAGGACGTCGACGTAGGCCTTGGCGGAGGCCTCGACCACGTCGGTGGAGAGGCCGCGGCCGTGGACCGAGCGGCCCTCGCTCGAGACGCGCACGCTCACCTCGCCGAGGGCGTCCTTGCCGCTGCCGACCGAGCGAATCTCGTACGCCTCCAGCGCGATCGGTACCTGCGAGATGCGTTCCAACGCGTGGTAGACGGCGTCTACCGGGCCGTCGCCGGTGGCCGCCTCCTCGTAGATGCCGGTGTCGGTCTTGAGCCGCACGGTCGCGACGGGGGTCATGTGGGTGCCGGACTGGAACTGGACCGCCTCTAGCACGTAGGTCTGTGGCACACGCGCGGTCTCCATCTCGACCAGCGCGCGGATGTCCTCGCTGGTGACGCTCTGCTTGCGGTCGGTGAGGTCCTTGAAGGC
>SKSV01000048.1 GCA_007122815.1 Trueperaceae bacterium
CCTGGGTGAACCACGGCCGGCAGCGCGACTGGTTCGACCCCGCTTTGGCTGAGGGCCGAGCGTTCCTGCGGCGGGCCGTGCAGGTGAAGAACGTGTGGATCCCGTACGGGGCGTGAGTCGCGCGGCTGCGTAGGGCTGTCTGGCAGCGACCCACAGCAGGCCGATCCAACCAATGTCGCACTGCGTAGGTGTTGTGCTACAATCGTAGCATGATCACGGTTGCGTCGCGGGAGCTCAGGAACCAGACCAGACGCGTGCTAGAACGCGTCGAAAGCGGCGAGGAGGTCGTCATAACCGTCGACGGCCGGCCCGTCGCGCGGCTTGCCCGGGCTTCGAGCAAGCCCCGCTGGGTCGCCCGCGAAGCGTTGTTCAGTCGGCTTCGCGCCATCCAGGCCGACGCCGGCTTGACGGCCGAGCTCGAGGCGTTGGCTCCGGAGACCACCGACGACCTCGGCGAACCTTGAAGCGGGCCCTGGCCGACACGAGCCTCTTCATCGCAAGCGAGTCGGGTCGAACCCTCTCGGATGAAGGGGTACCCGACACGCTGGCAATCTCGATCATCACCCTGGCGGAGCTGCGCGCGGGCGTGCTCGCCGCCCGCGACCTACAGA
The DNA here is from genome assembly GCA_007122815.1 of Trueperaceae bacterium. Lineage (GTDB taxonomy): Bacteria > Deinococcota > Deinococci > Deinococcales > Trueperaceae > CSSed10-48. The sequence continues at coordinate 612 of SKSV01000048.1, forward strand.
CCCGTGCCAGGAGGTTGACCACGCTGTCGTTCGTCGCTCAGTACGACGTGATCCCGGTGGACGCTTCGGTCGCCGAAGCCTGGGCGCAACTCCGCGTCGCCCTGCGAGACGCGGGTCGCCGGCTCGGCGTGAACGACTCGTGGGTTGCGGCGACAGCCATAGCCCTGGACGTGCCGCTCGTGTCGCAAGACCGCGGCTTCGAGGGCGTACCGGGCCTCTGGGCGATCCTGGTCTGAGCAGCGGCGCAACCTAACCCGGCTCGGTGAAACGCAGCGAGCGGCGGTTGCCGTAGGCTTGCAACAGCCCTCTTCCCTCCAGGTCTCGCAGGTCGGCTGAGGCCGTCGCGGGGGTCACGCCGTGCCGATCGGCGTGGTCCTTGACGGTGAGGGCCTCGCCGGCATGCGCCCTCGCCAAGGCGTCGCGCTGGCGGCCGGCGCGGTCCAAGGACGCCGTGCCCCTGCCCACCTCGACGAGCTCGGTGGCGGCGAAGAGCGGCGTCTCACGCAGAGCCGCCGGCGCCAGCGGAGGTGCCTGACCACGGACGTCTGCTGACGGGGCGTCGGCAGCGTGGATCGGGTCGGTGGCGCTCCCGTAACCCGAGCCCAGGGCCTCGGACAGCGTCTCGCCCACGGTTCGGCCGACGGCCTGCGCGCGTGAGAGTCGCAACGAGGCCGAGAGCCAGCGGTAGGCCAGGTCGGCCGCGAGCGGGCCGGTCTCGGCGAAGAGCATCGGCACGTTCGGGTAAGCGGCTTGCAGCGCCGCCACGAGGTTCAGGAGCCAACCCGGACGGGTACGGATGTCGCCCTTCAGCAGCTGCGACAGGCGCCCCTCGATGACGACCGCGGCGCGCGGCATCGTGGCCAACTCGGCCATCAGCAGCTGAAGCTGCCCCTGCACCGCCGCGCCGGCGAACTCCTGCAGGCGCTTGCGCTCCACCACTGCCACGAGGCGCTCGCCCTCGAACACGCCGTAGTCGCCGACCGGTAGGCGCCGCCGCTCGAGCGTCACGGGCAGACCCGCGAAGCGCCAAGCGTAGCGCTCGCGTGCGTCCACCACCAGCGTCAGCGGGCCGTCGAGGCCGCGAGCGCTGGGGGCTCGCACACCTGGTCTGGTGGACTTCATCGAGCGCTCGCTGCGCCAGAAGATCAGTGGGCGGCCACGCTTGCTCGTCCAGACGAAGAGCGAGCGGCGGCGTTGGGCCCGATCGAGCACCAGCTGAACCGAGGCGCCAACGCGCCGGCAGCTCGCCACGGGCACACGTTCGATCACCTCGGCCTCCTCGGGCCAGGAGTCGAGCTCAGCGCAGAAGAGGTCCTTGCTGACCGGCCAGGTATCGCGCGTCGCCAGGATCAGCTCGGTGCCGGCGAGCGGCATGTGCAGCACCACCGGCAGGCGAGTGCCGCCGGGGCGCCGACCGATCACGAGCTCAGCGCGAGGTGGGCCCACGCTCAGCGTCGCCCATCTCCGGCGCGCACGTCTCCTCGTAACCGGGCTCGAGCTCGACCCCGAGGAGCAGCACGAGGCGGTTCACGAAGTTGAAGTACCCGACGGTGAGCGTGGCGTCGAGGAGGGCGCGGTCGTCGTAGCCGTGACCACGCAACTCCACCAGGTCGGCCTCGCGAGCGGAGTGGGGTTCGCGGGTGGCGCGCGCCGCCCACGACAGCAGGGCGCGCTCGTTCGTGCCCAGCTCCGGAGCGGTGTCCGCGGCACCCGCCTCGAGCGCGTCCGCCACGGCCGGGTCCTCACCCAGGTTGCGCAGCGCCTGGCCGTGGTGAGCCACGCAGTACGCGCAGCGGTTGGCGGCCGAGACGACCACGCCTATGCGCTCGCGGTCCCGCCGCGAGAGCGACGAGCGCTGGAACACTATGGCCTTGTAGAGCTCCAGGTGAGCCGCCATGACCTTCGGGTTGAGCGACTGCACCTGGTGGACGTCGGCCACTCCACCGCGCGCGCCGCCGATCGCGCGGTAGAGGGCTGCTAGGTCGCCTTCCGCGGCTTCGGGGCTGATGGTCTCGATCCAGCTCATGGGTCCTCCGCTGCTCCAGACTACCCGCGCGCGTCACCCCTCGACCGCGATCCCACCCTTCAGCCGCGGTTCCACCCGTTATCCGCGATCCCGCCCCTCAACCGCGGTCCGCTCCGGTCACGCCGGTGAGGAACGCGAGGTACGCCGGGACCAGCGGCAGTACGCAGGGCGACAGGAAGGAGAGCGTTCCCGCCAACCCCGAGACGAGCAGGCCCGGGGCGGCGCCGGCCAGCACGCTCTCGACGCTGCCGAGCGAGGCCAGGAAGGGAGCTATGCGCTCCAGCTGCCCCGAGACGAGCAGTGCGCCGACCGCGATCAGCAGTATGCCCGCGACGCGCTCGGCGCGATCGCCGAAGCGGTTCGCCAGCGAGGTGGTGGGCACGAAGATCGCGATCAGCAGGAACGGAAACGCGAAGCCGAGAGCGTACGCGCCCAGCAGCAGCGCACCGCGACCCGCATCACCGCCGATGGAGGCCAGCGCGAGGACGCCGGCGAGAACCGGGCCCACGCAGGGGGTCCAGCCGACCCCGAACGCCAGCCCGACCACCGCCGAACCCGCGTAGCCGCCGGGGTGGCGCGCGACGCGGAAGCGCGCTTCGCGCTGCAGGAGGGGGACCTTGATCACACCGCTGAGCAGGAGCCCGAAGGCGATCAGCAGTACGCCCGCAGCGACCGAGAGGATGCGGTCGTACACGAAGAACAGCTCGCCCACCAGCCCGGCTCCGAAGCCGAGCGACACGAACACCAGCGACATGCCGAACATGAACGCGGAGGCATGGCCGAAGCGGCGCAAGGTGTGCGCGGGAGTGGGGGCTATGGCGGTCATGGCGTCCAGACCACCCCGAAGACGCTGGAGAGCCGCTCGGCGAGGGCGTCGGGGGTGAGCTCACCGACGAACGTCGCGAGCAGCGTGCCGTCGGCATCGAGGAAGTAGGTGGTGGGTAGTCCGCCCGCCCGCAGGCGGCGCAGCGTGTCGTTCGTGCTCTCCAGACCGCGCTCGCCGCCGTCGGGGTCGACGAGCGTCCGCAACTCGAGGCCCTCTCCCTCCAGGAACCGGACCGCGACGGAAGCCGTCTCACCAGCGTTCAGGAGCAGCAAGCCGATGTCCTCCTCGGCCGTCTCATCGGCGGCGCGCGCCAGGAGCGGCAGCTCCGCGCGGCAGGGCGGGCACCAGCTCGCCCAGACGTTCAGCATCCAGCGCTTGCCCAGCAGGTCATCGTTGGTGACGAGTTCTCCGTGCTGGTCGCGCAGCTCGAAGCTCGGCAGCGGTTGGCCGGGTCTCTGAGCACTCGCGCTGCTCAGGAGCAGCAGCATCAGCAGCGCCGCGGACGCCACGGCGGTAGGGAGGTGCCAGCGCACGTCACTCCACCCCCTCGGCGCCGGGCCGCCGGACCTCGGTGTCGGGCTTGAAGGCAGCCCAGGCGAACCAGAGGGTGTTGTCGTGCGGCACCGCTTCAAGCACTGCGCCCGCGAGAGGCCCGGAGCGGGCTCGCCCCGTCACGTCCCAGACGCTTCCGGTAGCTTCATCGACGAAGCCGTCCGCGCGGGCCTCGAAGCTCAGCACGGTGTCGTCGAGGGTGGCGCGGAACAGGCCGACGGCGCCCACGTCAGTGGCGCTGGCGATCGCGGGCCCGCCGATGGCGGTGGTGGTGCCAGGCGCCCAGAAGGCGACGACCGGATCGCCGGCGATGGTGTCGTGAACGACCTCCTGCTCACGCAGGTGGGAGAACGGGTAGGCAACGGGTTCCGGGCCATCCACCGTGATCACGCGGGACTTCGGGGCCAGGCGCCCGTCGCTCGGCCCACTGAAGAGGAAGGCGGGGGAGCCGACCTCGTCGTAGCCGACGTACGGGTTCTGGCCGTACGAGCGGCGGAAGCCCGTCTCGCGGCTGAGCACGAGCGCGTCGGGCTCCGCGGCGCGCGCCTCGGCGAAGCCGACGATCTGCGCGGGGTAGCGGATCAGGTGATCGCCGGCCATGTCACCGACCACGCCCTCGCCGATCAGCTGCGACCAGAGCGTGAAGGTGGTGTCGTCGAACATCAGCATGTTGGAGAAGTAGAGCAGCCCCGAAACGCCGAAGGTGACGTCCACGCCCAGCTCGGGAGCGCTGCGACCGTAGAGCTGCTCGAAGGCGCGGGCGGCGTCGGCCGGGAGAGGCTCGGCCCGCACCTCGTGGCCGTCGCGGCGCAGCGCGTCCACCTGCTCCTGGCTGGCGGGAACGCGCCTGTCGAAGGCCAAGGCGCTGTTGCACAGCGGGCAGAAGGTGACGGCTACGGGTACGCCACCGAGCGTGTCGTTCGCGATCTCGTGCCAGGTGAGTATCTGGAGGGGGTACAACCTTGCCTCTCCGCCCAGGCGCATCAGGATGACGGGCTCGAGCTCTCCCAGCCACGCGCTGGCTTCATCCTGGCTGACGAAGCGCGACTCGGGTGAGGGGTCCGCCACCCCCTGCAGGCCGCGGAAGCCGAGGGCCGGGATGCCCTGCGGTGGGGGGCCGCCGGAGAGGATCTCGTCGATCGGGATGGTGGCGTTCTCCGCCGAGACGCGCAGGCGCTCGAGCTGCCTCTCGCTCACGGCCAGGGCCGAGGGTAGGGTGAGGGTTAGCGCCAACACGGCGAGCGCCACGCTGAAACGCATGCGACCTGTCGTGATGGGGGACGTACGTGTGGTGGTCATGACCGCAGAGTAGGGATAGCGGCCCCACGGCACAGTACACGTGGCGACCACCAGCGAGGACATGAGGCCCCGTCCTGTCGTCTCGAATACGCGCCACGAGTCTGCGCTACGAGATCGCGCTACGAGATCGCGCCACGAGATCGCGCCACGAGATCGCGCCACGAATTCGCGCCACCAACACGCGCCACGCCAGGAGCGCGAGGGCCTTGGGGTGCGCTAAGGTAGCTGCATGCGGTCTTCGGTCTGGTTCGCGCAAGACACGCGCTTCACGGAGGTCATGGCCGGCGACGCCATGGCTGAGTTCATGCGCGTGTGTCCGGAGCGCCCCTACCTGCGCGGCTCGTACCTCTTCCGCCAAGGTGATCCGGCCACTCACATGCACGTGCTCGCGCGCGGTCAGGTGAAGCTGGTGACCATCACGCCCGAGGGACACGAGCGGGTGGTCGCGGTGCTAGGGCCGGACGACTTCATCGGTGAGGCGTTCGTGATCGACGTAGAGGACTACCTCTTCGACGCTGTCGCGATCACCGACGTGGTCACCTGCCCCATGGACCGCAACCAGTTCTCGCAGCTGGCGCTCCACGCCCCGGCCTTCACGGTGCGCTTCGCCGAGATCCTCGCCACCAACCTCGTGCAGTGCCGGGGGCTCCTCACCCACGCTCTCGATCCGGTGAAGCGGCGCGTGGCGAAGGTGCTGCTAGACCAGGCCGAGCGTTTCGGTGAGGGCGAAGAAGGGGGAGACCTGGTAGCTCTAGAGACCCAACTGCGCCACGACGACATCGCCTCGCTCGCGTCGGCGACGCGCGTGTCGGCCTCGACGGCCATCGCGGAGCTGCGCGAGCTCGGCATCGTCGAGGGGAGCCGCGGCAAGTACAGGGTGTCGCTGTCCGGGTTGCAGGCGTACGTCGCGGACGAGATCGGTTGACGCGCGCGGAACCTCGGCTCGCGGAGCCTCGGCCCGGAGAGCCGCGGCTCGGAGAGCCGCAGTAGGCCGCACCGTGGAGTTCAGCAGCGTCCTCACGACGGTCGAGTCCCACGCCGGCGGCGAGCCGCTGCGCATCGTGACCGGGGGTGTGCCTCGCATCCCGGGCGGCACGATGCTCGAGAAGCGCCGCTGGGTACGCGAGAACCTTGACCACGTGCGGTGCGCGCTGATGCTCGAGCCGCGCGGGCACGCCGACATGTACGGCGCCTACATCACGGAGCCGGTCAGTCGGGAGGCGGAGCTCGGCGTGATCTTCATGCACAACGAGGGCTACTCCGACATGTGCGGGCACGGCGTCATCGCGCTCGCCACCGTCGCCGTGGCGCAGGGGCTGGTGGCACGAAGCGTGCCCGAGACTCGGGTGGGCATCGACTCGCCGGCCGGCTTCGTGGAGGCGTTCGTCGAGTGGGACGGCCGCCGCGCTGGCGCGGTCCGCTTCGTCAACGTGCCGTCCTTCCTGCACACCCGTGATCTCTCCGTGACCACCCAGAACTTCGGCGCGGTGACTGTCGATGTCGCCTTCGGCGGCGCCTTCTACGCCTACCTCGACGCCGCCCAGGTCGGCCTCGAGGTGGCTCCACCGCGTGTGGCAGAGTTGATCCAGGCCGCAACCGAGATCAAGCGAGCCGTGATGGAGCGCGTGGACGTGTTCCACCCTCTCGAGCCCGAACTGCGGGGGATCTACGGCACGATCCTGAGCGGACCTCCGCGCACGGCGGGCGGCAGCCAGCGCAACGTCTGCGTGTTCGCCGACCGTCAGGTCGACCGGTCACCTACCGGTACCGGCACCGCGGGTAGGGTCGCCCAACTCGTCGCCCGCGGGCAGCTCGCCGTGGGAGGCACCATCGTGAACGAGTCCATCGTCGGCTCGGTCTTCACGGGGAGAGCCCTCAGCATGACCACCGTAGGGGAGTTCGAGGCGGTGGAGACCGAGATCGCGGGACGAGCCGCGATCATCGGCCTGAACACCTGGGTGGTCGACCCCGACGACGAACTGGGGCGGGGGTTCTTCCTGCGGTGACGACGGTTCGCCGCGCGGCTCGCCGCGTGGATCGGCCACTGAGGTCGCAAGGATGAAGGAGATCGAGGAGTCCTTCAGGTAGGGAAGAGGAGCGCGGTTCATGCGGAGGCGATCGATGCTCGTCGGTGCAGGGATGAAGATGTACTTCACGGGGGCTGAACTCGAGGACTGGCTAGCCGGATGCGCCGACTGGCAGGAGGACACCGCCGGCGTCGAGCTCTTCTTCCTGCCGTCGTTTCCCTACCTACCGGTCGTCGCCCAGCGGTTGCGCGGGTCCAAGTTGGGCTACGGCGCCCAGAACATGCATTGGGAGGACAGGGGCGCGTACACGGGTGAGGTCTCGCCTCTGATGCTCAAGGATTTCGGCGTCAGGTACGTAGAGCTGGGGCACGCCGAGAGGCGCCGCGACTGCAACGAGACGAACGTCACGGTCAACCGAAAGGTTAGGGCGGCCCTCAGCCACGCCCTCGTGCCCATCATCTGCGTCGGAGAAGACCGACAGGACTCACGTCGTGCCGACTCATGGCTGCGCGATCAGGTCCTCGGCGCTCTCGAGGGGGTCGAGCAGGCCGACCTCGCTGCGGTGGTTATCGCTTATGAGCCCGTTTGGGCCATAGGTGTCAGCAGCGCGGCGGAGCCGGAATACGTGTTCGAGCGACATCGTGCGATTCGCGCGGCACTCGCCGAGCGTTACGGGTCCGAGGCGGCGCGGGCACCCCGGATCATCTACGGAGGTAGCGTAACGACGGACAACGCGA
>SKSV01000319.1 GCA_007122815.1 Trueperaceae bacterium
CGCCCATCGGGTCGAGGTTCTCGATCGAGCAGATGATGACGACCGTGTCGTTCGTGTCGCGCATCACCTCGAGCTCGTACTCCTTCCAACCCAGCACCGACTGCTCGACCAGCACGGTGTGAACAGGAGAGTCGTGGAGCCCTTGCCGGACCACGCGACGGAAGCCGGCCTCGTCGTGTGCGACCCCGCCGCCGGTGCCGCCCAGGGTGAAGCTGGGTCGGATGATCGCCGGGTAACCGATCTCCTCGACGAACTCCAGCCCCTCTTCCAGCGAGCCGACCATACGCCCGGCCGGGGTGGTCAGGCCGATCGACGCCATCGCCTGCTGGAACCTCTGCCTGTCCTCGCCCTTCTCTATGGCCTCGTAGTTCGCTCCGATGAGCTCGACGCCGTAGCGCTCGAGCGTGCCGGCCTCGTGAAGCGCCTTCGCGAGGTTGAGCGCCGTCTGGCCGCCAAGCGTCGGCAAGAGTGCGTCCGGGCGCTCGACCTGGATGACGCGCTCAATCGTGCTGGGCATGAGGGGCTCGACGTAGGTGCGGTCGGCTACCTCGGGGTCGGTCATGATCGTCGCCGGGTTGGCGTTCACGAGCACCACCCGGTAGCCTGCTGCCCGCAGCGCCTTGCAGGCTTGCGTGCCGGAGTAGTCGAACTCGGCCGCCTGACCGATCACGATGGGGCCGGAGCCCAGTATTAGGATGGTGTGGAGGTCGTCGCGTCGCGGCATCGAAGCTCCTGCGTGATCTGGTGGACCGGTCCCGCCGTGCGGGTGGTCTCGGGCTCGTTGCCCCAAGCGGCTCCGCGCTCGCCCAGGACGCGTCCGGCGAAGTGTACCACCGGGGTTGCCGGGGTCTCCGTCTGGGGCCGGGCCACGGCCAGGCGGTACCGGTACCCTGGCCCAGCCATGCTCGGCACGAGCCGAGCCCGCGCTGCGCAGCGTCTCGCTCACTGCCAGGCTGGCAGCATGACCGGTCCCCGAGTGCCCCTTCGTGAGTTGGTCGAGAACCCTGACCTCGCTGCGCTCGCCCGCTCTCCATCGGTCGAGCTGCTAGCGGGCGAGTTGGCCCACCAGCCTCTCCCCTCGACGGGTGTGGTGGCGGCGGTGGTGGAGCTCGCCGCCGCCATGGACCAGCAGGCCGTGGGTCTGCGGGTGGGCGTGCGGGACGCCTTCGCCTTCGAGCCGAGCGACCTGCTGCGCCCAGAGATCAGCGTGGCCCGGCCGCCCCTCGTCCCGATCTTGCGACTGGCTCCGGCCGCGGCGTGCTTGGTGCTCGCCGTGCTCGTGGCCGACCGCATGGAGCTCGCCCAGCAGCGACTGCGCCGATGCGCGGCAGCGGGTGTCGTGGAGGTCTGGGTCGTCGCGGTGGAGGAGCGCAGTGGGGCAGCCTTCACCGATCCTCGGGAGGGCCGCTACCGCCGCCGTGAGCTGCTCCTGCCCGGCGAGGCCTTCGCTCCTCGTGACGCGCCCTGGTTGCGCGTCGTGCCCGTCGCGGCCCCGCGTGACGCGCCGAAGCCGGTCCCGGTGTTCGCCTGACTCACTTCTCGTCGAGCTCGACCTCGAAGCTCTCCCCGGCCACTTCGAGCACGTCACCCGCGCGCAGCAGCCGCTTCCTGCGCGTCTCCATAGCGCCGTTCACGCGCACCTCGCCCCCCTGGATCAAGCGCTTCGCCTCGCCTCCGGTGGACACCAGGCCGGCCAGCTTCAGGGCGTCGTCCAGGCGGAGCACCTCACCGGCATTTGGCTCATCGTCTGGCACGGCGTCAGTCGAGGTCCACGATCGCCGGCGCCGCCGGGTACGAGCCCAGGAACTTCACGAAGGCGGCCTTGCGCATCAACCCCGTGAGCGCGGCAGCCACGTGCGGCTCCTCGATGTGACCCTCGATGTCGACGTAGAAGAGGTAGCTCCAGGGCTTGTCGCGGCGCGGTCGCGACTCGAGCTTCGTCATGTTGATCTCCCGCTCGTGGAACTCCAGCAGGCACTCGACCAGGTCGCCGGGCCTATGGCGGGTCGCCAGGACCAGGCTGGTCTTCTGCGGAACGTCGGAGAGCGGTGCCGGATCGGCCGCAAGCACGAAGAAGCGGGTGTAGTTGAAGGCCAGGTCCTCGATGTTCTCCGCGAGCACCACCAGGTCGTAGACCTCGGCCGCGCGCTTGCTGGCGATGGCGGCCTTGCCGTCACCACCGTTCTCCGCTAGCAGCTTCGCGGCGCCGGCCGTGTCGAACTCGGTCACCGCCTCGAAGCCGTGCTTGCGCAAGAAGGCCTGGCACTGCTGCAGTCCCTGGGTGTGGCTGTAGACGCGTCGGACGTCCTCGAGTCGGGTACCGGGACGCGCCAGCAGGTTGTGGTGCACGCGCACCACCTGCTCGCCTACCACGTGCAGAACGGAGTCCGTCAGGAGGTCGTAGGTCTGGTTGATCGAACCGGCGAGGCTGTTCTCCACCGGCAGGCAGGCATGCGTGCAGCGCCCCTTGAGGGCTGCGTCGAAGGCCTGCTCGAAGGTGGTGAAGCCAAGCGCTTCACCGTCGGGAGCGAACTGGAGCGCAGCTTGCTCCGAGAACGCGCCCGCCACCCCCTGGAAGGCAACTCGTGTCGGGGTGTGAGAGGGCTTCGGCATCCGCGCAATCTACCACCAGGCGCGGACGTGCCATCCCCCACGCTCACGCGGCGCTGGTGGTCCTTCAGAGTCGCTCGACGCGCGCGCGCACCTCGCGCTCGCGGCCATGCCACGCCTCTAGCTCCTCCCGAAGCTCCTCGAGCCGCTCGAGCTCGGTTCGCACGAAGCGCGTGTAGGGCTCGATCGCGCGGCCGAGTCTCTCCGCCGCGCGGGTCCCCTCCTCGTCGAGCTGAGCGCCAAGACCAGTAGATAGCCCGTCGCGCAGCGCAGCCATCTGCTGGTGCAAGCGGCGCTTCGCTTGCGCCCGGCGCCGCGGCAGCACCAGCAGACCCAGGCCCATCACGGCCAGTCCGGCCGCCAATCCGGTGACGTCCCAGGCGGTGCTGCTGACGATGGCGACGGCTGCCGCGCCGAGCCCGACGCCACCGACCTGCATCAGCCCCGCCTGCACAACCGAAGCCTTCAGCGCCTCGCTGAGACGCCGCCCCTCGGCCTCACGGTCGAAGCTCTCGAGCACCGTCTCCGCTCGGTCGCGCAACGACCTTATCAACGCCTTGCGGTCGTACTGGAAGCGTCCTCCCACCTCGCCGATCACGCGTTCATCGCCGGCGTGACGGCGCTCGCTCACGAAGGCGACGACGTCCTCCCACTGCTGCAGCGTGCGCTCGATGAGCCAGTCGACCATGGCAGCCACCGCCTCGTCGATGCGCGTCTCGGCGTCCCGCAGCACGCGCTCCTCGAAGGCTGCACGCACCGCTTCCGGGCGCATGAGCATCAGCAGCTTCGAGAACCGCACGGTGTCATCGAAGAAGACCTCGCCGCGGCGCTCGACCTCCAGCAGGACCGTGGTCACACGGTCGAGGTAGGCCTGCCCCTCGCGGCGCAGGTCCTTCCGCCACTGCTCTTGCTGTCGGTCCACGTCCTCCAGGGTGCGGCGATCGTCCAGCAGAAGGCCATGTTGTCGATCCAGCGCACGCCCCGCCTCGATCGCCACGTGACGCGCGACACCCAGCGGGTTACCCAGCTTGAGGCGCAATCGTTCGGTATCGAGGGTGCGCGCGAGGTGCCGCTCTAGCGCCGGGAGGCCGCTCTGCTCCAGCGCCTCGGTGTCCCCCTGGCTCTGCGCGAGGCGTGCCGATCGAGCCGCGAGCGCGAAGACTGGTGGGGTCGTGCCGAGGGTGTCGCGCGCGTTGCGGCGCACGTAGCTGACGACCTCTTCGAGCTCCTCGCCGTCGCGCAGCAGGTCGGCCTTGTTAACGATCACCGTGACGGGCTTGCCCCAGCCCTCGATGAGTTCGAGGAAAGCGCGCTCGCTCTGCGTGAAGGCGCGGTCGGCGCTGGTGACGAACAGCACCAGGTCGGCACGCGGCACGAAGCGCTCGGTGAGCTGTTGGTGCCTGGCCACGACCGCGTTGGTGCCAGGAGTGTCGACCAGCACGAGGTCCTGCAGACGCTCGGTCGGGTGAGTCGCGCTCGCCAGGTCACCCGAGCGCTCCTCGAACTTCGCCTCCTCACCGTGCTGCACGAGCGTCACGCGATCGGTGGTGGGGGTGACCCCCTCGCGCATCACGTCGGCGCCCAGGAGGGCGTTGATGAGGCTCGACTTGCCGGCGTTGAACTCGCCCACCACCACCAGCAGGAACAGGCCGTCGAGGTCCTCGGAGGCGTCACGCAGTGCCTCGTTGGCTTCACCGCGCACGTCGGCGCGCGCCAACAGCGCCTGCAGGTCGCGCAGCAGCGCGCGCTCGGCGAGCAGTGCGGCGCGCGCGTCGGCGGTGGCGCTAGCTACCGGGTCCGGACGCCCCGAACCCTCCACTGGGACGAGGCTCTCCTCGGGCACGGCATCGGGGCTGGCGTCCTTGTCGGCATGCACGGCTGCAAGATAGCACGTCGTCGTCGGCGTTCTCGTGCCGTTGGTACGGGCATCGTTGCGCCCCGCCGCTGCGCCCCGCCGCACTGCAGCTGGCCCGCAGAGGTACCGGCGAACGCGCGCCGGGGCCCGCGCTGGCTAGACTGTTCGGCATGCCGAGCGACACGCAGGCCGGGGACGCGGACTTCGGTTCCCTCCGAGCCGATCTGGACGAGCTCGATGACCGTCACCTGATGGCCTGGGTCGCTCAGCGGGGCGTGAGCGCCCGGCTGGTCGAGCCGGGCGTACCGACACCCACGGTGCCCACCGCGGCTACGGCGCTGGGCGTGGGAGTGCAGAGCATCCTCAAGAGCCTCGTCTTCTCGGTGCGGGGCAGGCCGCGCCTCGTCATCGCGGCGGGTGTCGATCGCGTGCGTTACCCAGCTCTCGCCGAGGTCTGGGGCGTCAGCCGCCGCGAGGTGCGCATGTGCGCACCGGAGGAAGCGTCCACCATCACCGGCTACCGGGTCGGCGCCATGCCCCCCTTCGGCCATCGTGAGGCGCTGCCGACGTTGGTCGACGAACGCTGCGTACGGCCTGAGCGCACCGTGTACGCTGGCGGCGGGAGCCGGAGCGCGCTGCTCGAACTCACGAGCGCTGAGCTGCTGCGGGCGCTAGCCGAGAACGCGCATGAAGCCGACGCGGACCGACCCCGCTCGCTCGGCCAGGACCCCGAGATCGCCGAGCTACCCTCCCCCGTGATAACCGACGTGACCACCCCAGCGGTGAAGGAGTGACCCTATGACCCGAACGCTCACCAGAACCGCCTCCTGGAGCTACTACCAGGCTCGCTTGGCCGCCGTGCTCGTGCTGGCCTTCGCGGCTTACGCCTCGGCGCAGATCGGCGGCGACCCGGACACCCTTGCCGGGCAGGCATCGCTCGAGGTCGAGAGGCAGGGCGACGGAACCTTCCGGACCCAGGCCGGCATCGACGTCGAACCGTTGGTGCGCAACGGCGCGTTGTACGCCGTGCGCATGCGGAGCGGGAGCTTCGACGTCGAGGCGGCGCACGAGTTCGCGGCGCTCGTCGGTGCGGCCACGGGTTTCGGTGAGAGCATCGAGCAAGCGGTGCTCGACTTCCTCGATGGTGCGCTACCCGAGCTGGCCGGCTCGGGTCCGTCCGTCGTCGGAATCGAGCGCTTCCGGCTGACGCTCGACGTGACCGCAGGTGAGGAGCCCTTCGAGGCCACCTTCGCGCTGGCGCTCGCCGAGGTGAGCGAGGACGCTTTCCCTCCCTCCCGGCACACGAAGGGCCCGGACGACGCCGCGATCGTGATCCGCGAGTTCAGCGACTTCCAGTGCCCGGCCTGCAGGCGTTTCGTGGCGGAGGTCCTGCCCATGCTCGAGGCCTCCCTGTTGCCGCGCGGTGACGTGCGTATCGAGTTCCACCACTTCCCCTTGATCGGGAGCTTCGCGAACTCCTTCCGCGCGGCCGAAGTAGCCGAATGCGTCGTGGACGCCAACCCCGATGACGATCAGGCGTTCTGGAGCTACCACGACGAGATCTACGAGCGGCAACCGCAGTGGGCCCCGCTCGCTGACCCCGACGACACCTTCCTGGCCATAGCGGATGAAGTCGGGCTGGAGACCGCCGGAGTGGAGACCTGCCTGGCCGACGGCAGACACGTGCAGACCGTGCAGGACGCGTACCAGGCGGCAGCCGCGCTGCAGCTCAGGGGGACCCCTTCGGTGTTCGTGGGCGGCTTCCAGGTCGACAACTTCGTCGACCTCTCCGCCTACCACAGGGCCATCGGCTACCTCGAGGCCTTCGGCATGGCAGACGCGCACGGGGACTCACCAGGAGCGGACTGAGCGACAGGGGTGCGCAGTTGGGCTACACTAGCGGCGTGCAGGAATACCCGAGCCTGGTGTGGCACCTGAAGAACACCCAGTTGTTCGAGGACCTCGCGGCGGAGGAGCTCGAGGAACTCTCGCGCATCACACCCTACAAGCGCTTCGCTCAGGGCGAGATCATCTACCACATGGAAGACCCCGCCGACGCGCTCTACTTCGTGCGCGAAGGTATGGTCAAGATCTCCATGTACTTCCCCAACGGGAAGGAGATGATCCTCGGTCTGCTCGGCCAGTACGACATCTTCGGGGAGCTGCTGCTGCTGGAGAGCGAGCGCCGCCCCAACCAGGCCGAGGCCGTGATCGACACCACCTTGATCGTGATGCCCGAGGAGGACTTCCAGCGGCTCCTGCAGCAGCAGCCGCGCATCGCGATGAAGTTCATCCAGGTCATGTCGACGCGCTTGTGGCAGGCGCAGCAGTGGCAGGCGGAGGTGGGCGCCTTCGACGCTCCCGGCCGCCTGGCCAACTTGCTGCTGCGGCTCGCCAACGACTTCGGTGCGCCGGGCGAACGCGGCACCGTGATCGACCTGAACCTCACCCAGCAGGACCTCGCGAAGATGATCGGGGCAACGCGTGAGACGGTCAGCCACTGCCTGGCGCGGCTGCTGGAGTACGGCGCGGTGCGGCGCCGCAGGGCACCGATCACGGTCAACGTCGAGGCGCTCCAGCGCTTCCTCGACGAGGCCAGCGAGTGAGTGACCGGGGCGACGACCGCTACCTCGTGGTGACGGAGTTCGGACGCGTGGTCGTGCAGGTGCGGCGCGATCGCTCCGGGCTCGACAACGACCTGATCGAGGTGCGGCTGCCCGCCGATCGAGAGCTCGAGGAACTCCCCATGGAGACTCCGCTACGCGCGTTCGCGGCGAAGATGGTCGACCTGGTGCAGGCGCGTGGTGAGGGAGACCTCGAGGCCAGCCAAGGCTTGCTCGACATGCTGGTGAAGGAGAAGGCGGCGGAGGACCTAAGCCGCATCGAGCGGGCCGCGCGGCGCCTGTATCAGGATGAGGAGGAGTCGGGCTGAGCTCGAAGTTGCGATGTCCCGCGCCTGGTTGATCGAGAGCATGGCCGAGCGTGCGCTAACGGTCGAAGGAGGCTCCGCATGAAGCTTCGATCGCTACGCGAGCAGGTGTGCCGCGCGAACCGCGCGTTGCTCACCGAGGGCCTGGTCACCTGGACCAGCGGCAACGTGTCCGGTCGCGACCCAGACTCGGGCCTGATCGTGATCAAGCCTAGCGGCGTGATGTTCCCAGACCTGACGCCGGAGAACATGGTCGTGGTCGACTCCGACTGCCGCCTGGTCGAGGGTGAGCACGGCGCTTCGTCCGACACCGCCTCGCACGCCTACGTCTACCGACACCGGCCCGACGTGATGGGTGTGGTTCACACTCACTCCAATTACGCCACCGCCTTCGCCGCGGTGGGCCGCTCGATCCCGGTCGTGCTGACCGCCATCGCCGACGAGTTCGGCTGCGAGATCCCGTGCGCGCCGTATGCCCGCATAGGCGATCAGCGCATCGGTCGCACCATCGTGGAGCACATCGGACCTTCACTGGCGGTACTGATGCGCCAGCACGGCGTGTTCACCATAGGGAACAGCGTGGATAAGGCGTTGAAGGCGGCGGTGATGGTCGAGGACATAGCCAAGACCGTGTGGCTGGCCATGCAGATAGGTCAGGTCGAGGAACTGCCG
>SKSV01000394.1 GCA_007122815.1 Trueperaceae bacterium
CCATGGCCTTGTCGACGTCTATCGAGGCGTTGAACGCCTGGACGAGGGCGTCGGTAGCTTCGCTGAAGCGGCCGCCCCACATGCCTTGGCCACCGTCGCGCTTCTCGGCGGAGCTCGGCACGCCGCCGGAGCTCGGCACGTCGGCGGAGCTCGGCACGTCGGCGGAGTCGCGGCTCACGCCGCCGCCCGGGTCCAGTCGACCGACCCCGGCGACTTCGTCTGCCAGGTGCCGCCGACACGCTTCTCGAGCTGCACGTGTTCTTCGCCGCGCTCCTTCTCCAGGTACCCCATGCGCGCGTAGTAGGTCAGCTGCTCTTCGCGCGCGCCGATAGGCAGGCGCAGGCTCAGCACGGGCACGTTGGCCCGGATGGCAGCGGCCTCCAGCTTCGTCATCAGCCAGCGACCGTAGCCTTGACCGCGATGGCGCGGCAGGGTGGCGACGCGGTCGACTTCCCAACCGCGCGCGCTCTCCCGCCAGCGCAGCGCCGCGAGCATCTCGCCGCCGTCGTCCTCGAGCACGAGCGCACCGCCGTGCTCGAGCCAGGCGTCCATGCAGCACCAGCTAGGCGGCGCGTCGGGGTAGGCCTGACGGCACAGCGCTTCGAGCCGCTCGGCGTCGCGCGCGCCGGCCCACCTCAGGCGGGCTGCCTGGTAGGCCTGGCCGATACGTCCGTAGACCTGTGCCGGTGCGGGAGTGTCAGTCACTTTCGACTCACCCGTCGCCGGTCTCGGCGCCCCCGCGTCCCCGCAGCTGACTCGCGATGCGGAGCCGCAAGGCGTTGAGCTTGATGAAGCCGTCCGCGTCTGCCTGGCGGTAGACGTCGTCCGCCTCGAAGGTAGCCACGTCCTGGCGGTAGAGGCTGTTCGGGCTCTTGCGGCCGAGCACGCTGACGGCGCCCTTGTAGAGCTTGAGGCGCGCCACTCCCGTGACGGGACGCTGGATGTCGTCCAGGGTGCGCTGCATGACCTCGCGCTCCGGCGCGTACCAGAAGCCGTCATAGACCGCGTGCGCGTAGCGCGGCACGAGCTCGTCACGCAGCTTGAGAACCTGGCGGTCCAGGGTGAGCTGTTCGATGGCCTTGTGGGCGTGGAACAGCAGCGTTCCGCCAGGGGTCTCGTAGCACCCGCGCGACTTCATGCCCACGAAGCGGTTCTCCACGAGGTCGACGCGGCCGACGCCGTGCTCCCCGGCGATGCGGTTCGCGGTAGCTAGCAGCGTCACCGGGTCCATGCGCTCCCCGTCGAGGGCGACGGGAGTGCCGGCCTCGAACGCTACCTCGACCACTCGAGGTGTGTCCGGAGCGGCTTCGGGATCGACCGTGAGGCGCCACATGCCGGCCGGAGGCTCGGCCCACGGGTCCTCCAGGACGCCCCCCTCGTAGCTGATGTGGAACAGGTTGGCGTCCATGGAGTAGGGCTTCTCCTTGGTGATGCCGGTGGGGATGCCGTACCGGGCGGCGTAGGCGATGCAGTCCTCGCGCCCCTTGAGGTCCCACTCCCGCCAAGGCGCGATCACCTTCACGTCCGGCTTGAGAGCGTAGCTGGCCAGCTCGAAGCGCACCTGGTCGTTGCCCTTGCCGGTGGCGCCGTGCGCGACGGCGTCCGCTCCCTCGCGCTCGGCCACCGCCACCATGTGCTTGGCGATGAGCGGGCGTGCGAACGAGGTACCTAGCAGGTAGTAGGACTCGTAGACCGCCCCCGCGCGCAGCACGGGGAACACGAAGTCCTCGACGAACTCACGTTGCAGGTCTATCGCGTAAGCGCCGCTTGCACCGGTCGCCAAGGCCTTGGTGCGCGCCTCCTCTACCTCCTCGCCCTGCCCTATGTCGGCGGTGAAGGCTATCACCTCGGCATCGTAGGTGGCCTTGATCCAGTGCAGGATCACGGAGGTGTCGAGACCGCCGCTGTAGGCGAGCACGACCTTGTGGGCGGGCGATGGGCTGGGCATGGCGTCCTCCGAGACGGCAGCGACCCGACCCGACGGCACGGGCACGCTGCAGGTCCTCGCTCCGGGGGGAGCGGCTTACCGGCGTCGTGCGCGTCGTTGGGTGCGGGTCGCTGTGTTGGTCATCGGTGTTCGTACGCTACCTGCAACGATATGCGGGGTTCGCGCATACCGGTACAACGTAGCACCACCTGAGGGCTGGGTCAAGGAGACCGGTCCCGACGAGGGACGCTCTGGACACGCCTGTTCGGTGCCCGCTCGGCGCGCCGCAGCGAGGCCAGCAAGGCAGCCGCGAGGATCAGCGCCCCACCACCGACCCCTAGGATCCCCAGGCGTTCGCCGAACAGCGCTGCCGCCAAGCCAGCCGCGGCTACCGGTTCGATCGTCGCGACCATGACGGCGCGGGACGCCTCCACGCGCTGCAGCCCCGTGTAGTACGCGAGGTAAGCGAGGTACGTGGACAGCAACGCCAGGCCGCCCAACAGCAACCAAGCCGAGGGGCTCTTCGCAGTGAAAGTGACGAAGGGAGTCAACGCGAGCGCCCCAAAGGGGAGCACCACGGCGAAGACCGTCACCGGAGCGTAACGCCGCAGGACCCACTTCCCGAACAGGTAGTAGCTGGCGTACGTGAGGCCCGCGGTGAGTCCCCAAGCGAGGGAGGGTAGCGACACCCGCACACCCTGCGCCTGCGGTCCGGCCAGCGCTACGAGCGCCACCCCGAAGGTCGCGAGCGCCACGAGCGCTAGCTTGGTAGCGTTGAGGCGCTCGCCCAGCAGCGGCCAGGCGAGGAGCGTCACGAAGGCGGGCGCGGTGTAGAGCAGCACGAACGCCAGGCTCACTCCACCCGTCTCGATCGCGAAGACCAAGGACGCGTAGAAGAGGGTCACGCCCACCAGCGCGAAGGCGGCCAGGCTCGCTGCGTCAGCGGCGCTAGCCAGCCTCAGCGCGCCTGCTGCGAGCGCGTGCGACGCGAACGCAAGACCTGCCAGTGCGGCGCGCCAGAAGGCGATCTCGAGCGGCGTGAGACCGCGATCGAGCAGGAGTCGGGAGAAGAGCCCCACCAGGGCCCACAGCAGCGCCGCGACCGCCACCAGGGCAAGACCGTGCCGCGGCACGTCCTCGCTCAGCCGCCTGAGCGCAGCGGCTTCATGCCGAACTCCTGAGCCAGGTCGGGATGCTCGTGGCGCAGGTTCCGCATGCGACGTAGGTACGAGCTGAGCTCCACACCCCAAGCCACCAGGTTCACCGCGTACAGCGCCCCCATCACCCACACGCCCGTGAACAGCGGGATGTCGAGGGGGCTGACGGACCAGCCCAGCTGCGCCAGCGCGTCGATCCCGAAGACCGCCCACGGCACCAACAGCAGCACACCCCAAAGCTCGTCGGCCGCACCCGAGCCGGGCACCAAGATGGCGAGCGCGTGATAACCCAGCGTCCGGGGAGCGTTGCGAGCCAAGCGCGGCCGGGGTACGAACAGCATCAGCAGGTGCGCCGCGGCGAACGCCAGGAAGATGCCGAGCAGAACCTGCGCGGAAACGCCGGGGAGGGCCGCGGGCGCCGCTGCGGACGCGAGGTAGCCGAAGGGATCGCGGTAGGCGCTACCAACGGCGCTTGCCCAGGTACCGCCCAGCGCCGCTCGCAGGCTCGCGGGCGAGGGCGCCGGGACGCCCTCACCGGCGCGCAGGCTCGCGAGCGCGAGGTCGGCGTCCGGTACGCCCTCGAGCACGGCCAGCTCCAGCTGCCTGGCGGCGGCGTCGCGATCACCTGCGCCGTCCGAGCGGTAAGCCTCCAGCAGCCGCATGTGGCCCTCGTCCGAGGTCTCGCTCCGCTCGAGCAAGGTAGTCACGAACGGAGCGCTCAGGTGCCCGGCCGCGACGGCTCGAACCGCAGGATCGCTGCGCTCGGTCCAGACGGCCAGGGCCGCCACGACGTGGGCCGCCGCGAGCAACACCACCAGCGCCAGCTTCTCGGTGGTGCCGTAGTGACGCATCGCGCGCAGGCGCGCCGCGAAGCCCACCCGGCGACCCGACTCGCGCGCTCGGCGCATCAGCAACGACTGGACCCGCCAGTACTTGGCCAGCAAGGTGAGGTGGAGGATCAGCGCGGAGACGACCAGCGCCGTGGCGGCGTACCAGCCTCCGCGCCCCAGGTTCACGGCCACATCGCTGATGAACTGCCTGACGCCGGAGGCGGCCAGATCGCCGGCAGCGGTGCGGGCGTCGGCGGCCGCTTCGCTGTCTCCATGCTCGCGCAGCAGGTCGGCGTACTCCCGCATGGTGTCGGCCGCGCCCGGAAGGCCGCGACCCGCGGTCAGGGGGAGCCAACGGGCCCAGAAGTCGGCGGTCTCGCGGTCGTTCATCTGGAGCGCCCTGCGCAGCGGGCGCAAGGCGAAGCCGTAGGCGTCGTGCGCTTCCAAGTCCACCAGTAACGCGGCGTCGTACCCGCGCGCCTGGAAGTCCGCCAGCGCCGCGCTCATGGCCTCCTCGGCCGCCTCCAAGCGGCCGTGCGAGGCCAACGCGCGGGCCACGTGAGCTAGCTCGAAGAACGGTCCGCCCGCGGCGAGCGCGGCGTCGAGGGCCGCGTCGCGCTCCGTCTCGTCATCGGCGAGTTCGGCCACGCGCAAGAACAGGTGAGGGTTGGTGGGGTCACGCTGCGAGGCCGTCCCCGGGTCAGCCACGCTCGCCTCCAGCTGCCACCACCTGAGGGCAGCCAGTGACGGCGGGAAGGCCGGCAGAGGCGTCGCGACGCCCTCCTCTACCCGGTGCTCGGCCGTCTCCGTCACCTCACCGACCCTCAGCTCGACCTCCGCCCGCACCCCAGTTCCCAGCGGCTCCAGTCGCAGCACCGGGCCTGAGAGGGCGGTCCGGTGGAACACCCGACCGTCGCGCAGGTCGAGCTGGAGCACCGTGTACCCGTGAGCGATCCAGGCGCTGCCGAGGTGCAGCACCGCTGCGCGGGTTGCGCCGCTGCCGTCAGGTCGCGTGAACGCCCAGCGGCGGCTGCCGTCGCTCTCGAGTAGGGCTGCGCCGTCATCTTCCAAGACCAGTTCGATGCCGGTGTCGGGCAGAGCGTCAGTGTCGGGCGGCAAAGTGGGGTCGCCCGGTGCGGAGTCGAGCGCGTGGACCCGGAGGGTGGCTTCGAGATCGGGGCCCGAGAGGCGCAGTTCCGTTGCCCCCACCTCGCGTAGCTCCAGTGTGAAGCTCACTGCCCCCTCTCGGCTCGCGCGTTCCTCGAGCAACTCGCGGGCTCCCGAAGGGCTCAGGACCTCGAGCCGGTAGATGGCGCCCGCCACCAGCCGGTCAGCCTCGACGGTCACCGTGTCGCCCGGGGCTCCGCGGACGGGGCTGGTTGCGATGCGGGGCCCAGCCCCGTCCTGCGCGGAAGCCGCCGGCAGGGCGAGAGCAGCGCTCACTACCAACCCTAGTAGCAGCCAGGCGAGGGTCGAGCGGCGGGCCGGCTCGGGTGAGGAGCCGAGGGGAGCTCGGCCCCGCCGCGTGTGCACCTGACGGTATCGGGCGGTCATGTCACTACCTTACCGTCGCGCCACTCGAGTGGGTGCGGCGCGTGTTATCCTCCGCGCGTGTCCGATGCGCTCTGGACGCGCCTCGCCGCAGCCTTCCCGGCGTCGGCCGTGGTGCCTGACGTCGCCACCGTCGAAGCCGGAGAGGTGGAGGCGCTACCTCGCCCGCGGCTCGCCGGCGAGGCCGTCAGGCGCCGCTTGGACGAGGTTTGCGGCGTCGAAGGGTGGAGCGTCGAGTTCACCCCCTTCGACGAAGGGTCGGTGGGGTGCGCCATCGAGGTGGCAGGTGTCAGGAAGGCGGCCGTCGTGGACGCCAAGCTCGAGGGCGCGGCGGCTACCGCGGACGCGGCGTTGGCTGCCGCGGCGCTGCTACTGGGCATGATGGCTCCCGTGGGGACCGAAGAGGGCGCCTCGTTGGTTCAGGAAGGCGCCCCGGAAGCAACGGGAGCAGCGGACGTACTCGAAGCCGACGCGCGATCGCGCGGGCTCTCCAACGAAGGCTTGCGCATGATCGACCGGCTGGTCGAGCGCCTGAAGGAGGAGGGCCAAGGCCTCGCCGCGGCGCGCTTGCTGGTCCGCTACGGTGGTTACGGCAAGGACACCGCCGCGGCCCGCGAGCTCTACGGCGAGCTGCGAAAGCTGCTCAAGCGTTCGAGCGAGGACGAGACATGAGCGGGGTGGGCGCGTGATCAAGGTCATCGCGATCGGGGACGTGCACGGCATGTGGCCCGAGCTCTGGCGCGTTCTCAAGGCCACGGCGGCGAGCACCCCGGGTTACGCACCGACGGAGGCGGTCCTCTCGGGGCGCTACCGGGTGGTGTGCTCCGGCGACCTCGTCCACTACAAGGACGCGCGAGCCTACGCCGCGGCGGTAGGCGCCGATCACTACGACTTCGAGGACCGAGACCACCTGCGGCGCGCCGCCAAGGCCCAGATCCGCGAGCTGTACCGTTTCAAGGACTTCGTGGAGGCGTCGCGCGGGAACGTTCAGGTGATCCTGGGTAACCACGACGAGGCGGCGGTGAAGCGCAACTACGAGCTCGGCACGCGCGGAGGGCTGATGCACCACGAGTTCGACGAGGAACGCGGTGGCGTGGCCCTGCCGCCGGACCTCGCTGATTGGATCATGTCGTTCCCGCGAGAGGTGGTCCATCACGGCGTGCACTTCGCGCACGCCGGCCCCACGGTGGGCATGCAGCACTTCGACGACTTCTTCTATCACGACCCGGACACCAAGACCTGGTGGCACGAGAAGCCCGACCTCGTGCATCAAGCCGGGCACCGCTTCGGGGTGTACGGACACACCGTCATGAAGTCCGGCATCTACGTCGACAAGGAGCACGGCCTAGCTATGGTGGACGCGCTCGGGCACACCCAGTTCCTGGAGATGTTCCTCGCTGACGACCGCCTCGACTACTCGGTGAGCGCCCTGTAGGCGGCGCATCGTAGGTACGGCACTGGTGCGGCGCTGCTCAGGGGCTCACAGGGAGTACCCGCCGGCGTCGTCGTCGCGCACCACCTCGCCGCCGCGCAACACGATCGTGCGGCGTTTCAGGCGGTCCACCAGGTCGCGGGAGTGGGTGGCGACTATCACCGTGGTCCCCTTGATGTTGACGTCGTTGAGCAGCTCGAGGATCTCCCAGCTCGTGTCCGGATCGAGGTTGCCGCTCGGCTCGTCGCACAGCAGGAGAGGTGGGTTGGTGACGAGCGCGCGCGCGATCGCCACGCGCTGCTGCTCGCCGAGCGACAGCTCGATCGGGTAGGCCTTGCGCTTGTGGGCCAGCCCCACCTGCCGCAAGGCCACGAGCGCGCGCTGATCCTGGTTACCCCGGAAGCCCGTGGCGCGCAGAGCGAAGGTGAGGTTGTCCAGCGCCGAGAGCTTCGTGAGCAGGCGGTGATCCTGGAACACCATCCCGATCCGCCGGCGTAGCAGCGGCAGCTGCGACTCGCGCAGCTTCGAGAGGTCCTGCTCCGCGATCGCTACCACCCCCTCGGTTGGGGTGATGCGCCTGAGCAACAACGCCAGCAAGGTGCTCTTGCCAGCCCCCGAATGGCCCACCACGTACACGAACTCGCCCTTGCGGATGCGGAAGTCGACGTCCTTGAGGGCGTGAGTGTGGGTGCGCGCGTAGGTCTTGGTGACGTGCTGGAACTCGACCACGCGCTGGCATGCTACCAAGCCTGGGCCGCTACAACTCAGGCGTAAGACGAGAGCGTCTCGATCAGGACCTCGCTGGCTCTCGCGGCGTCGACGTGGGTGATCGCCTCCACGTTGGGCGCCCCCGAGCGACCCACGGCGCTGCGGAGGTCGGCGAGAGTCATCCCGCGCGTGTGCTCCCCCCTGAGCTCAACGACGACGCGGTAGGAGGTGGTGGTGACGACCTCGGGGTGGGTGACGGCCAGCACTGCCAACGGATCGTGCAGAGGGGCGCCCTCGCCGGGGAACGCACGCGCGTACGTGCCCGCGTAGAAGTCGAGCAGCTCGGCACAGAACGCCGCGGCCCGACCGCCTGCCCGCACGCGCCGGGTGAGCGCGTCGCCCACCAACCACTGGTGCGTGGCGTTCAGCCCCGCCATGATCAGGGGCACTC
>SKSV01000416.1 GCA_007122815.1 Trueperaceae bacterium
CGCAGGCCACCACAACCGCAGGAGGCCCGAACGCAGACGCGTCGCCCGAGAGAGAGCGCGCGGGCGCCGAGCACGAAGACCCGGAGGAGAACTCATGAACGACTTCGATCACTACACGAACCCCGCCAGAAGGGCTCCTGCCGGTGACACCGCTAGGGGCGAAACCGCCGCAAGCGAAACCGCCACCAGCGAGTTCGCCGCTGGCAGCACCAACCGCAGCGACACCGAGCGCTTCCTCGACGAAGCGCAGCGCTTGCTCCGGAGCGCCTGGGACGCCGCCGCCCGGCTCGTCCGCAAGGGCAACCGCAGGCGCCTGACGCTGCGCAGCCGCGCTGGCGAGACCTGGGTGCGTATGCCCTTGACCCTCGCGGTGCTCTTGGGGCTCCTCCTGCTCCCGTACTGGCCGCTGCTGGTCGTGTTGGTGGTGATCGGCTTCGCGGTCGGCGCCCAACTCAGCGTCGAGCGCCATGCAGGCAGCGGGCCTACGGACGAGACGGAGGCCCCCAACGGCGCCGCCTGAAGACACCTCGACGAAGCGGCATCGTGCGCCCACTTCCCGCGACCCTCGACACCCCTGGTAAACTAGAACGCTTCGGCTGCCGTGGCGCTGCCCTCCCGGGCGGCGCCACCGTACGCGTCGCCGCACCGGCCACCGAGACGCAGCCGAGGAGGTTCGACCAGGAGGCGCCATGCAGGACCTCGTCATCCGCGGAGCGCGCGAGCACAACCTGAAGAACGTCGACCTGACCCTGCCACGCAACGCTTTCGTGGTGTTCACCGGCGTCTCGGGATCCGGTAAGTCGACCCTCGCGTTCGACACGATCTACGCCGAGGGACAGCGGCGCTACGTCGAGAGCCTCTCGGCGTACGCGAGGCAGTTCCTGGGCATCATGGACAAGCCCGACGTGGACGGAATCGACGGACTGTCACCGGCCATCTCGATCGACCAGAAGACGACCACCCACAACCCTCGTTCCACCGTCGGCACCGTGACCGAGATCCACGACTACCTGCGCTTGCTCTTCTCGCGCGCCGGAGTACCGCACTGTCCCGAGTGCGGCCGCCAGATCGAGCGCCAGTCGGCCTCCGAGATCACCGCCAAGCTGATAGAGCGTTTCCCTGGCGCTCGCGCAATGGTGCTTGCACCGGTGGTGCGGGGGCGCAAGGGTGAGTACCGGAAGCTCTTCCAGGACCTGAAGAAGGAGGGGTACGCGAGGGTGCGCGTGGACGGCACGGTGCTCACCCTCGACGAGGCGCTCAGCAGCAACCTCGAGCGCTACGAGCGGCACGACATCGAGGTGGTGATCGACCGTGTCCGGATCGACCCGGAGGAGCGCGCCAGGCTCGCGGAGTCCGCCGAGCTCGCGCTGGCGAAGGGCGACGGCCTGATGCGAGTGTGGCTTCCCGACGACGGCGTCGACGAGCTCTACTCAGAGCGCTTCGCCTGCCCCGAGCACGGTACCTTCCTGGAGGAACTCGAGCCGCGGGTGTTCAGCTTCAACAGCCCCTATGGCGCCTGCATGTCCTGTTCGGGACTCGGCTTCCTGCAGCAGTTCGATCCCGAGCTCATGATCCCGGACGGGGACCTCTCGATAGCCCAGGGAGCGATCGCGCCGTGGTCGGGCGCGCGCGCCGAGGGGCAGAAGGTCTTCTACTGGGACAGGCTGCGCGCGCTGGCGGAGCATCACGGCGTCGACCTTGCGTCTCCCTGGAAGGACCTTCCCGAGAGCTTCCAGAAGGTCGTCCTGCACGGCAGCGACGACGCCATAGACGTGGTGTACAGCCGGGGGGGCCGCGAGACACTGCGCTTCAAGGCCGAGTTCGAGGGAGTCGTGGCGAACCTGCAGCGGCGGCTCAAGGAGGCCCAGACCGACTACGCGCGCGAGAAGCTCGAGGCATTCATGTCGCTGGTCCCCTGCCCGGCCTGCGGAGGCTCTCGCTACAAGCCCGAGGTACTCGCCGTCACGGTAGCGGGCCGCACCATCGCCCAGGTCTCGGGCCTATCGGTGGTAGAGGCGCGCGCGTTGTTCGGCTCGCTCGAGCTCACCGGCGCCGCGGGGGAGGTAGCTAGGCCCATCCTGCGTGAGGTGAACGCCCGCCTCGGCTTCTTGGAGGACGTAGGGCTCGACTACCTCTCGCTCGACCGCAGCGCCAACACGCTCTCGGGAGGCGAGGCCCAACGGATCCGCCTGGCCACCCAGGTCGGCTCGGGCCTGACCGGCGTGCTGTACGTGTTGGACGAGCCATCGATCGGCTTGCACGCGCGCGACAACGCGCGCCTCCTGAGGACCCTGCTCTCGCTGCGAGACCTCGGGAACACCCTGATCGTCGTCGAACATGACGAAGAGACCATGCGAGCCGCGGACTACATCGTCGACCTAGGTCCTGGAGCCGGGATCCACGGTGGGGAGGTCGTGGCCGCCGACACGCCAGAGGGCTTGATGAAGCACCCGACGTCGCTCACTGCGGCGTACCTCCGCGGCGAGAAGTCGATCGAGGTGCCACGGGAGCGGCGCAAGGGGAACGGCAAGACACTGAGCGTGGTCGGTGCGCGGGAGCACAACCTCCGCGACATCACCGTTGGCTTCCCTCTGGGCACGCTCACCTGCGTCACGGGCGCCTCGGGCTCCGGCAAGTCGACCCTGGTCCACCGTATCCTGCACGCTTCGCTGGCCAAAGCGCTCTACCGCGCGAAGGAGAACCCCGGAGCGCACACCCGCATCATCGGCAGCGAGCACGTCGACAAGGTCATCGAGATCGACCAGTCGCCGATCGGCCGCACCCCTCGTTCCAACCCGGCCACCTACACGGGCATCTTCACTGACATCCGCGACCTCTACACGCGCGCTCCCGAGTCGCGCAAGCGCGGTTACAAGCCTGGCCGCTT
Organism: Trueperaceae bacterium; assembly: GCA_007122815.1. Lineage (GTDB taxonomy): Bacteria > Deinococcota > Deinococci > Deinococcales > Trueperaceae > CSSed10-48. The sequence continues at coordinate 2,888 of SKSV01000416.1, forward strand.
CTCCTTCAACGTCAAGGGTGGGCGGTGTGAGGCCTGCCGGGGCGATGGCACCGTGAAGGTCGAGATGTACTTCTTGCCGGACATCTACGTTCCTTGCGAGGTCTGCAAGGGGGCGCGCTACAACCGCGAGACGCTCGAGGTGAAGATCCGCGGTCGCTCCATAGCCGACGTGCTCGCGATGACCGTAGACGAAGGATCGGACTTCTTCGAGCACATCCCTTCGGTGGCTCGTAAGCTGCAGCTGATGAAGGACGTCGGTCTCGGCTACATACGCATCGGACAGCCGTCGCCAACGCTCTCGGGCGGGGAGGCGCAACGCGTCAAGCTCGCCGCTGAACTGGGGAAGCGTTCGACCGGCAAGACGCTCTACATCCTCGACGAGCCGACCACTGGACTGCACTTCGACGACACCCGCAAGCTCCTGGACGTGCTTCACCGACTGGTCGACGCAGGCAACACCCTGCTGGTGATCGAGCACAACCTGGACGTGATCAAGACGGCCGACTGGGTGGTCGACCTCGGCCCCGACGGGGGAGCGCGCGGAGGGGAGTTGGTCGCCGAGGGCACGCCCGAAGAGGTGGCTGCCCACGAGACCTCTTCCACGGGCCGTTACCTGCGCGGCCTGAAGGCGATAAGCGAGCGCCTGGCCGAGCGTCGGGTCGCCTGAGCGTCGCGGTAGCATGCTGAGGTGATGCGTCCCGCTCCGGATCCACAGCGCGTGATCGTCGGCACCTTCATGGTGCTTGCGGCAGTGGTGTTCGCGGTTGCGCCCCTACCGCTGGCCCTACGCAGCGCCGGCATCGTGCTCTCCTCCTACCTGGCGTTCAGCGTCGGCGGGATGCCCTTCGCTTACCTCGCAGCCCTGATGAGCCCTCCCGTCGGGCTCATCGCGGGCGACGCCGAGTGGCTGGTGATGCTACCGATCATCCTGAGCGGCAACCTGTTGGGGATGTTGGCCCTGGAGTTCGCGTGGCGCTACCCGGCGCTCGTCCTCTCTCCGCTGCTGCTGGTGACCCCCGCCGCCTTCGTGCAAGCCGCCACCCAGCGCGAGCTGTTCGCGGTTGCGCTCCCCTGGGACGACGCGCGCTCCACCTGGCTGACGCTCCACCTGCTGGTGGCGGTGTTGGGCGTGCTGAGCGCGTTCATGATCGACAGGCTGCGATCCAAGCGCGGCGCCGAGGAGTCCTCCGAGGCTCGCTCGGCCGCCCCCCGCGCCTCCCCGGCGCGACGCCGGGCTTGACGTGCTGGCGCGGGCGCGCCAGCGCCTGAGCGCGGCCAAGGCGACGCTAGCCGCGCATCCGGTCGGCTCATTCGTGTTCGCCATCGCAGGCCGCTACCGTCGGCACAACGTGGCCATGCTAGCCGCCGCGCTCGCCTACTACGCGGCCTTCTCGTTGGGTCCGCTGCTCCTGCTGCTGAGCGGCTGGTTGGGGATCGTACTGCGCGGGCGCCCCGAGGTCGCCGAGCCCTACCGGCATGCGTTGGAGGCCTTGGTCAGGCAGGTGTTCCCGCTGACCGAAGACGCCAGCGTGTTCGTGCAGCAGAGCGTCGACACCATAGTCCAGCAGCTCGCCGAGGGGGCCCTGCTGCGCTCCGTGCTCTCGCTGCTAGTCCTGCTCTGGGCGGCCAGCAACTTCTTCGCCTCACTGCAGGCCGCGCTGGAGCGCATCTTCAGGGTCAAGACGCAGCGGGGCTTCCTGCGCAACCGCCTGGTCGCGCTCGCGCTGGTGCTGGCGGTGGCCGTCTTCGTGGCGGTCGAGGTCGTCGGAGCGACGCTCAGCGACGCGGTGGCCCAGCTCTGGTCGAGCGCGGTGACGGGACTGGCCGTCTTCGACCTCTCCCTGCCGGAGGTGCGCTGGCCCTCAGCCTTCAGCCCGGTGCGGCTGGCCGTCAGCGTCGCGATAATCACCCTCTGCTTCCGGCTGCTGCCACGCGAGCACAGCGACTGGGTCAGCGCCGTGATCGGCGGCGCGTGCGGCGCCGTGGCGCTGGCAGGGTTGAGGCAGGCGCTGGTGATGGGGTTCAACGTCGAGCGCGTGAACCTGATCTACGGCGTCGTCACCGGAGCGGTGGTGCTGCTCCTCTGGCTCTACCTCGCCATGCTGGTCTTCCTGCTCGCCGCGACCCTGACGGCAGAAGTCGCCGAGCGCAGGGCTACAATCGAGGGGTGACCCGACCGCCGCGCCCGCCGCTGGTACCACCTGGCACCTGGCTCTACCGCCTGGCCTTCTTAGTCTTCTCACTCGTGGTCCGTGTCGTGTATGGGCTTCGGGTGCACGGCGTCGAGCACGTCCCACTCTCGGGATCGTGCGTCATCGCCTCCAACCACGACTCCGGTTGGGACCCTCTCGTGGTGGCGCTGGCGACGCCGCGCTACCTGCAGTTCATGGCCAAGCGCGAGCTGTTCGGCAAGCGCCTCGTGGCCAGGGTCCTGCGGTCGGTCGGCGCCTTCCCCGTCGACCGCGGGCGGAACGACGTGGGAGCGATCAAGGAGGCCTTGCGGCGCCTCGGGGCGGGAGGCAGCGTGGGCGTCTTCTTCGAGGGGACCAGGCGCCCGGAAGCCAAGTCGGTCATGGGAGGCGCCGCGTACCTGGCGCAGCGCACCGAGGCAGCGCTGGTTCCTACCGCCATCTGGCGTGAGGGACGGCGATTCCATGTCCGCTTCGGCGCCCCCCTGAGAGCTCGGAGCCGGAGCCGCGAGGAGGTAGCGACGCTCTCGGCCGACTTGAGCCAACGGGTGCGGGCCATGCTCGGTGACAACTCCTCGACACGACCCGCCAGCAACGCCGGCTGAGGCGCTCGGAAGACGTGCAGGACGTCACTAGCGCGACACGCCTCGGCGGGCACCCGGAAAAGTGCGTCCTGGTCGACCTTCGCCTGTGGCAAATCCGATAAACGCCGTCGTGCACTTGCCCAACGGCATCGCCCGTGCTAGATTGCCCGCAAGCAACACGTTCTGTTGAGGAGGACTCTGATGGCGAAGCAGAAGACCGTGTCCAAGGCCGACCTCGTCGACACCGTCGCTGATGCGAGCGGGATGAAGAAGAAGGACGTCAAGGAAGTCGTCGACACCATGCTGTCGCAGGTGAGCAAACACCTCGACGACGGCACCAAGGTCCAGCTGACCGGCTTCGGCACCTTCGAAGTGCGCCGCCGCAAGGCGCGCACCGGCGTCAAGCCCGGAACCACCGAGAAGATCAAGATCCCGGCGAGCAAGTACCCAGCCTTCAAGCCGGGCAAGAGCCTCAAGGAGCAGGTCAAGAAGTAAACGCGGACGGTCTTCTGATCGATCGCCCTACCAGCCCGTGGGCGGCCCAGAGAGGTCGCCCACGGCGTCCTGATATCTCGTGGCCGAGCGGCAGAGCTTCGTCGGCTCGAAGCAGAACCATGCAGGCGCGCGTCGACCGCTAGACTGCGTGATCGTGAGCCTCCTCGACGTCATCGGTCCGGTGATGGTGGGCCCTTCCAGCAGCCACACGGCGGGTGCCTGCCGGCTCGCCCTGCTGGCGCGGCACACGCTGGGAACGCAACCCACCGTCGCACGCTTCACTCTGCACGGCTCGTTCGCCAAGACCGCGCGCGGGCACGGTACCGAGTTGGCGCTAGTGGCCGGGGCCTTGGGCTTCGCTCCAGACGACCCACGCATACCCGACGCATTCGAGGTAGCCGAGCAGGCCGGCCTGCGCTTCGAGTTCGAGAGCGCCGACTTGGGTGACGTCCATCCCAACAGCGTGCGCGTGCGACTCTGGCGCGAAGGGCGCGACCCTGGCGAAGCCGCGGTCCTCGACGTCATGGGGTCGAGCCTGGGCGGCGGACTGGTCAAGGTGTTCTCGCTCGACGGCTTCCGCCTGGAGTTCAGCGGCGCGGCGCCCACGCTGTTGGTGCGGCACCAGGACACGCCGGGCGTCATCGCCCGAGTCACGCGCGTGATCGCCGACGACGACGTCAACGTTGCCACGCTCTTCTGCGCCCGCAAGCGCAAGGGCGGCGAGGCGATGATGTCGGTCGAGTGCGACCGCGCGATCAGCGACGCCGCAGCGAGCTACCTCCTCCACCTCCCCTCGATCGCTTGGTTGCGCCAGTTGCCGACAGTGATGAGCGCCCGAAGCGACGGAGCTCACGTCGAGAACGCCACCTCGCGGGCTGCGACGTGACCCTCGCTGAGCTCGCGGCCGCCACCACCAGCGCAAGCGCCGCGGTGCTCGACGACCAGGGGTTGTCTGGCCAGGAGCGCTCTGAGTTGCTCGAGGGCATGCGTGAGCGCTTGCGGGAGATGCGCGACTCCATCGCGCGCGGCTTGGCGAACGACACGCCGAGCCGTACGGGCATGGTCGGTTGGAACGCGAAGCAGCTGTGGGAGGCGCCAGACGTGCTCCAGGCAGCGCTGCTCAAGCGCGTGCAGGCCTACGCCATGGCGGTGAACGAGGAGAACGCTCGCATGGGCCGGATCGTCGCAGCGCCCACAGCCGGCAGCGCGGGAACACTCCCGGGCGCCCTCATCGGGATCGGGGACCACCTCGGTCTGGGCGACGACGCTTTGCTGGCCCCGCTCGTGCTGGCCGCGGGCATCGGCGAGGTGATCTCGAAGACGATGTTCATCGCCGGCTCGACCGGCGGTTGTCAGGCGGAGATCGGCTCTAGCGCGGCCATGGCCGCGGCGGCGGTCACCGAACTGCTCGGGGGTGACGCGGAGGCCAGCGTCCACGCAGCCGCCATGGCGCTCATGAACACCATCGGCTTGGTCTGCGACCCGGTGGGAGGCTACGTCGAGGTGCCCTGCGTCTCGCGCAACGCCTTCTTCGCCGTGCACGCGGTTTCGAGCGCGCAGCTGGCGCTGGCCGGTTTGCGATCGGTGATCCCACCCGACGAGGTGGTCTCTGCCATGGCCTCGGTGGGCCGTCTGCTGCCTCCCGAGCTGCGTGAGACGGGTGAGGGCGGCATAGCCGACACACCGACCGGACGTCGCATAGCGCTGCAGCTGGCGCGCTAGCTCGAGCGCGCGCCCACTTCGTGAGCGCGGCGGTCGCCGAGACCTTGCTCGATCCGGACCTGATCAAGCGCGATCTGGGCAAGGTGCTGCTGGCGCTGGAAGCGCTCCAGGAGGAGCGGCTTCGCGCCGAGGCGGAACCGAGGAACCCCGTCCCGGAAATCCCCGA
>SKSV01000039.1 GCA_007122815.1 Trueperaceae bacterium
CCGACGTTGGGGAAGATGCTGGCGTCCGCACCCGCCAGACGCTGCAACTGCCCGTACAGCGCGTAGTGCGAGATCCCGTTCTCGGGCGAGGTGACGAAGCTGCCGGACCACGCTGGGTGGCTGATCACTGGGAGGGCCAGATCGTCGTCGTCCGCGAGGCTTCGCATCGCGTCGAACCCGATGAGGCCCGGGCACACCATCAGGCCACCGGCGCCGGCCTGCTTGGCGACGCGGGCGCGTTCGTGGACCGCGCTCGCGGGACCGATCACGTGCGGCACGTACAGGCTGTTCCTCCCCGTCTCGGCGTTGGCGCGTGCCACCGCCTCAGAGCAGGCGTTGACGCGCTCCTCGTAGGGCGCGAACCTCTGGTTGGCCAGACCGTGGTCGTCCTTGACCAGGTCTACGCCGGCGCGGGCGTAGCGGTACGCGAGCTCGGCCAAAGCCGCGCTAGAGAGCCCCAGCGGCTTCAGTGCCGTCATCAACAGTGGCCTGCGGGGCACGCCGAGCAGCGCGCGCAGCCCGCGCTGCCCGAAGCGCGGGCCCTGGAAGCACGTCAGCATGCTCTGCGGCAGGTCCAGACGCAGCACGCGCACACCGGGCTTGATGCTGGTGTTGCCGAACACCACGTTGAGGAGCTGGGGCAGCTCCGTGCCCGCCGCCTCGACCGCGTAGCTGATGTCGACCTCGGCACAGTCGTCACCTAGAGGCTCGAAGCGCTCGATGCGTCCGACCACGTGGTCGCGGATATCGCCGGCTGGCAGCAGATCGGCCGGGAGCTCGACGGTCTGCTCCAGGCAGACTTCCTCGGCTCGACTTAGCGCTTCCTCACGGCCACCACGCACGGAGTAGCGGACCTCGAAGCGTTCGCCCGAGAGGCCCGATACCCGCGCGTGCTCGGGAAGCAGGCCCACCCCCGGCACCTACAGCGCCTCGGCTTTGGCCAAGCTGTGCACCTCTTCGACGCGCACCTGCGCCAAGTCATCCTCCCGCAGGCCGGTGTCGCGCCCGGTGAGCTGCTCCACGGCCCGCACCAGCGCCATTGCGTCCAGACCGTACTCTCGCATCAGGTGGGCCTGACTGGCACCGTGGGCGTAGGTGTCGCGCAACCCCAAACGCACTAGTGGGGTGGCGATCGCCCCCTCGGCCATCAACTCCGCCACAGCCGACCCCAGCCCCCCTACTATGGTGTGGTTCTCGAGCGTGAGCACCCCGTGCTTCGCGCGCCGGAGCGCGTCGAGCACCAGCGGGTCATCGAAGGGCTTGTGGGTGGAGACGTGCAAGTGCGTGGCCTGGACGCCGGCCGCTGCCAGCGCGGGTACGGCCCGCATGGCCTCCTCGGTGGTGATCCCGGCGGTCAAGACCGTGACGTCGTCGCCCTCGTGGAGCAACCGGGCGCGACCCAGGACCATCGGCTCCTCTTTCGGGAAGAGCCTGGGAACTCGACCCCGCAAGAAGCGCACGTAGACAGGGCCGTCGACGGCGTGTGCGACGTCGAGCACGCTCTCGACCTCGGTGGCGTCAGCGGTCTCCAACACCGTCATGTTGGGCGTCGCTCGCATGATCGCGACGTCCTCGATGGCCTGGTGCGTCACCCCACCCGGCGTGGTGATGCCGGGCAGGAACGCCATGAGGCGCACCGGCAGGTTCGGGTACGCGATCGACATCGCCAGCTGGTCGTACGGCCGCCGGTACACGAACACCGCGAACGTGTGCACGAACGGTTCGAAACCCTCGCGCGCAAGGCCGGCAGCGAAGCCCATCATGTTCTGCTCCGCCATGCCCAGCGAGAAGAAGCGCTCCGGGTAGGTGTCACGCCACTTGCCGACCTCGCAGGAGTTGGTGAGGTCGGCCGAGAGCACCACCACCCGTGGCTTGTCGGCGGCCCAGCGGATGAAGTTCTCGACGTGGGGGCGGTTGACGATCTCCATCTCAGGCCTCCTCGTCGAAGGCGTCGCAAGCGCGTTGGAAACGCTCGCGCTCATCGTCGGAGGCGAAGCGCAGGTAGTGCAGGTTGGGTGCGCGATCGGCGAGCAGAGGCACACCACGCGTGGGGTCGGTATGGGCCAGTACGAACAGCGGTCGCCCGTCCGGCTCCTCCTCAGCCGGTCGTGCCAACGCCTCCACGTCGTGCCCGTCAACGTCGTAAACGCGGGCCCCGAAAGCCCGCAGCTTCTCGCCCAGCGATCCCACGCGCATAACGTCGTCCATGCGCCCATCACACTGCTGGTCGTTCACGTCGGCGTAGACGCCGAGGTTGTCGAGACGGTGGTGCACCAGCGACTGCACCGCCTCCCAGACCTGCCCCTCCTGGAACTCGCCGTCGCTCATGAGCACCCAGACACGTCCTGGCTCACCCTTCAGACGCCTACCCAGCGCGATGCCGCCCGCCTGACTGATCGCCTGGGCAAGCGATCCGGTTGTCGTCTCCACGCCGGGCGAATGCTCCGCACCGATCATCTCCACGGTGGAGCCGTCACGGTTGAACTCCTCCAACGCCCCCTCGTCCAGGCGGCCGAACTCGATCAGGGCCGCGTACAGGACCAGCGCGTAGTGTGCCGGGGAGAAGATGAAGCGATCGAGCTCCGGCTCGCGCGGACCGTTGTAGACCCCACCGGAGACGTAGTCGTGGTTACCGCGCCCAGGCACGCCAGCGAACGCAGGCGGGTGCAACGGCGCCTCGCTCTCGCCGAGCCTCATGACCCTGCCGTAGAGCGTGGCGAACAGCTCCGCGGAGGAGCAGGCCTGACTGAGGTAACCACCACCGTTGCGCATCACGTGCTCGAAGACACGTTTGCGTATACGTTGCGCCGAGCGCCGCACCTCGTCGGTCGGCATCGTCGAACTAGTGAGCATTCGCTCCCTTGACCTCCGTGGCTCCCTGAAGCTCGAGCATCTTGATCAGCGCCGAGGCGTTCTCCTCACCCCAACCCTGGTTGACCGCGCCCTTGATCGTCTCGCGCACGGCCGCGGCAGCCGGGATGGGGCTGTTGAGGTCCTGGGCGAAGCGCGAGATCAAGTTGGCGTCCTTGAGCATGAGCTTGAGCGCGAAGTTCACGCCGAAGTCGCGCTCCAAGAGCGCTGCTCCCACCCCGTCGAATATGGGCGACTTGAAATCCGTCACGTGGAGCACACCCAACACGTCGCGTGGGTCTAGCCCGGCCTTCTTGGCCATGACCATCGCCTCACCGAGCGCCTCGAGCTGCATGGCGACCACCAGGTTGCCCACGAGCTTCATGGAGGAGCCCTTGGACGGTCCGCCCATGTAGTGCAGCGTCTCACTGAGCGGCTCCAGTACGGGCTTCACTCGTTCGAAGACGCTCTGCTCTCCTCCCACGACGATCCACAACCCGCCGCCCGCGGCTTCGTTGCGAGACCCGAACACGGGCGCGTCGAGGAAGTCGACGCCGCGCTCGCTGAAGGCTTCGAACTGCCGCAAGCTGGTGTCGGGGTGAACGGTGGTCATGTCGACCACCACTTGGCCCTGTGACACGTTGGCGAGCACGCCGCCCTCGCCCCACACGACCTGCTCGACCGCCTCGTCGTTGCTGAGGCAGTACATCACCAGGTCGGCGCCCTGCACTGCCTCCGCGACGCTGGTCGCGACCTGCGCGCCGTGCTCGCGCATCGCCTCGGAGCGTTCCGAGGTGCGGTTGAACGCGCGGACCTCGAAGCCCGCCTTGACGAGGTTGGGCACCATGCCCTGACCCATCACGCCAATACCTATGTAGCCGATCTTCTTGATGCTCATGCTGACTCCTTCGGATGATCCAAGATCGCGCTGAGGATGATCACCCCCGCCTCGCACCCCGGGTCTACCAGGCCTTCGGTGCGCTCACCTATCCAACCTGCCCTCCCTATCTTGCTGCGCTGCGGCGTGACCGCGTCGCGGCCCTCCCGGGCAGCGCGTATGGTGCGCTCGGCCGCGTCCTCCTGGGAGGCGCCTTCGGCGACGGCCTCGGCCAGCGCCTGAGCGGCGGGGTGAAGCACGTCGATGATCGTCTTGTCGCCGGGCTTGGCCTTGCCGCGCTCCTGCACACCGCGCTCGGCCGCCGAGAGCATGCGCGCGAGGTCCTCGAGCGAGACCTCGCCCTTGCCGCGGACCTCCTTGCCCGCGCGCATCAAGGCGGTCGCCAGCAGCGTGCCGAGGCTCGATGAGGCAGCGCGGTTCACCGCCATACCCGCTTGAGCCACGTAGGTGCCGACGTCCTCGGGTGGCTCCTGCTCGGCGTAAGCGCTGAGCGCGTTGGCCATCTTGCCGGCGGTGATACCTAGGTCGCCGTCACCCATCGCCTGATCGAGCTCGGTCAGGTGATCCCTGTTCTCGCTCAAGGCGCTCGCTACGCGCCCGATGGCGCCGCGAACCTCGCCGACCCCGATGCCAGCCATCTCAGGTCTGCACGAAGAACGGCGATGAGGCTGGGGCGTCGAGCAGCGCCTCGAGCTCGTCGTCCAGCCGCAGCAGCGTGATCGAGGCGCCGGCCATCTCCATCGAGGTGGCGAAGCGCCCGATGTACGGCCTGTGCAATGAGAGCCCACGAGCTTCGAGCAGCTCGGCGGCCTTGCGGTACATGATGTAGAGCTCCTCGTGCGGGGTGGCGCCGAGGCTGTTCAGCATGATCGTCAGGGTGTCGCCCGAGGCGGGGGCGAGGTCCTCGAGCACGGCGTCGAGCATGCGCTCGGTGATGACGTCGGCGCTCTCGAGCGCTTCGCGCTTCATGCCGGGCTCGCCATGGATACCCATGCCGATCTCCATCTCGTTCTCGCCGATGGTGAAGGTCGGCTTGCCGGCCTGCGGCACGGTGCAGGGTGAGAGCGCCACGCCGATGGTTCGGGTGTTCTCGAGGGTCTTCCGGGCGATCGACGCGACCTCGTCGAGACTGCCTCCCTGGTCGGCCTTGGCACCGGCGAGCTTGAAGGCGTAGACCATGCCCGCGACACCGCGGCGCCTATCGGCCTCGGCCGGCGGCGCTGAGGCGACGTCGTCCTTGACCAGCACCGTCTCGACACGGATGTCCTCCAGGTCGGCCATCTCGCTCGCCATGTCGAAGTTCATGACGTCTCCACCGTAGTTGCCGTAGATGTACAACACACCCTTGCCGCCGTGGATACGGCGGGTGACCTCGAGCATCTGCTCGGCGCTGGGTGACTGGAAGACGTCGCCGACAGCGCAGCCGTCCAACATGCCCTTGCCGACGTAACCCAGGAACACTGGCAGGTGTCCGGAGCCGCCGCCGGTGGCGAGAGCCACCTTGCCCTGCACGGGCGCGTCGGCGCGCACGATGGCGTGCGGGTCACCCGCCATGTCGAGCTGGTCGGGGTGGGCCTTCAGCAACCCCGCGAGCATCTCCTCGACGTACGAGTTGGGATCGTTCAGGATCTTGCGCATGATGGCCTCCTCAAGATAGGGGCTCGTTGGGTGGCGGGCTCGCGCCTGCCACCCAACGAGTTCATTGACCGGGCTCGCGCCAGGTCATCAGGCGCATACTCAGCGCTCGAGCGTCCCCACGCCCGAGTAGCGGAAGGCCTCTTCCTCGAGCTCGACGATGCGAGCCTCGTCCATGAGATCGTCCAGGATCTCGATGCGCATGAGGAAGACCAGCGGAAGCTGGTCGCGGCGGCCTTCGAGGTCGTACTTGATGGCCTCGGCGCTCGCCACGCCAGCGTCGTCGTTGATGCGCATGGGGGTCGCCTTGAGCTCGCCCATGCGGATGCCTTCGACTTCGTCTCCGGTGCCGCCCCAGCCGGTCAGGGCGATCTCGTCGATCAGGCCGAGAGAGTCGATCGCCGACACGGCGCCCATGGCCATGGCGGTGTTGGCGTTGTGGATGAGGTCGACTTCGGGGTAGGCGGTGGCGATGAACTGAGCGCCGTCGAAGCCGCCCTCGCGCTGGAACAGGCCGTAGTGCTCGTACAGGAAGTTCCAGTCGGAGTTCGCTTCGAGGTACTCACGGAAGCCGTCAGAGCGCTGATCGTCGATCAGGCCGGGGGTGCCGCGCACGAGCGCGAAGTTGCCCTCGGTGCCCCAGCGGTCGATCACGTACTGCGCCATGCGGTACGCGCCGTCGAGGTGAGCGTAGGCGTGGTATCCGAGAGGCTGCTCGTCGCCCCACTCCTTGATGACGAGGTCGTTGTTCCAGATCATGACGTCGATGCCGGGCGCGTCGATGATGCGCTTGATGTTGTCCTGCTGGATGGCGAGCTCGGTGGGGCCGTAGACGACGTAGTCGTAGCCTTCGTCGATGACCAGGTCGGTGTAGGTGGTCTGGAGGTCGTGGTCGCCCATGCCCGAGGCGAACTCGGTCGCCTCGTAGGGGATGCCGAGCTCGTCGAGCCTGGCGGTCATGGCGATGAAGGAGCGCAACCAGATGTCCGAGACGTCCTGGCTGGGGTAGATGACTGCGATCTGAACGGGCTCGGGCACGTCGACCGAGATCGGCACGGCCGGCGCGGCGACGACCTCTTGGAACGCCTCGAGGAGGCCAGGCTCATCGACCTCGAGGTAGAACCAGAAGTCGCGGTCGGGCTCATCGTCGAGCGGGTTCAGGGGGAGCCGCTGGGCGAAGGCTAGAGAGCCGAGCGCCAGGGCGAACGCCAGTAGGATTGCGATCAGTTGGTGGACACGTGTCATGTGGTCGGATCCTTTCGTGTCGAGCTAGTTGCCGAGATGCGTTGGTCGCTGCGCCTTGCCACACGGGTGGCGCCCTCACGTCATTCCGAACCTCCTTTACCTCTACGTTCGACGTAGCTGTAGAACGCCACCGACAGCACGATGATGAGGCCGGCGGCTACGAGCTGCCAGAAGAAGGCGAAACGCAGGATCACCAGGGCGTTGGTCACCATCGAGAGCAGCACCACGCCCACCAGGGTGCCGAGCATCGTGCCACGCCCGCCGAAGAGCACGGTGCCACCGACCACGACCGCAGCGATGGTGTGGAGCGCGAAGCCCTCGGCCACGGTGGCCTGCACGGCGTTGAGGCGGCCAGTGAGCATGATGCCCGCCAGACCGGCTGCGGCGCCCATGAGCATGTAGTGGTAGACCTTGTTGCGCCGCACGTTGATGCCGCTCAGCATCGCCGACTCGCGGTTACCGCCGATGGCGATGGCGTAGCGACCGAGGGGCGTGTAGCGGTAGATGAACACGCCGACCAGCAGAACCACGATACCGATGATTATCGGGATGGGGATGGTGTCGTTGAAGACGCGGCCGCGGCCCAAGGCGGGGATCGGCTCCGGGAAGCGCTGCAGGACCGCGCCTGCAGCCATCACCAGAGCCAGCCCCCTGAACACGAGGTCCGTCGAGAGAGTGGTTATCAGGTCTGGGACACGGAGCACCGTGATTATCAGCCCGTTCACCAGTCCGCAGGCCACACCGACGATCAGCGCCATGACCAGCGCGAGGTACACCCCAACATTCAGGTCCTTGATGAAGATAGCCATGACTATCGCGGACAGGGCAGCGATCGAGCCGATGGACAGGTCTATGCCGGCCCCCGTGATCACGATCGTCATCGCCATCCCCAAGACCATGTAGATCGCGGCGTCCTGGAGGATTATGCGGACGTTCGTGATGCGGAAGAAGCGCGGCTCGAAGACCGCCATCACGAGCCCGATGATGACGATCATCGCGAGCGGGCCCATGATGTTGATGTAACGCTCGAAGGCGGGTTGCGTCCGCTCGCGGCCGGTTGCGACGCTGGGTAGGCTCATGACGCCACCGCCCCACCGGCCCCAGCTCGCGCGGTTCCCGTCGGGTCGGCTTCCGTCGCACCCACGATCAGTCCCAGGATCTCCTGACGCGAGGTCTCGGCAGTCGTGCGCACCCCGGCGAGCTGTCCGTTGCGCAGGACCATTATCCGGTCGGAGAGCTCGAAGACGTCCTCGAGCTGGTGGCTGATCATGATGAGGCCCATCTCCTTGCCCTTGAGCCGATGCACGACCTCGAGCATGCGGCGCGTCTCCTCGGGCCCCAACGCCGCGGTGGGCTCATCGAGGATCAGGATCTTCA
>SKSV01000179.1 GCA_007122815.1 Trueperaceae bacterium
CTCGCCTGCGTCTGGATGGCCAGCGTCCGCGACCTCACCTCGCTCGCCATCGGCTTCGTGCTCATCCGTGGCCTCGGGCAAGGCGCGCTTGGCTTGGTGAGCGTGCACGCGATCACGATCTGGTTCGTGCGCCGCCGCGGCTTCGCCATCGGCCTCGCCGGCGTCGGCATGGCGGCCGCGACGGCGTTCTTCCCCTTGCTGATCGAGGCACTGGTCAGTTCCCTGGGCTGGCGCGCTGCGTACGCCGCCTTGGGCGGCCTGGTGGTGCTGACGATATTGCCGTTGGGAGCGCTCTTCTTCCGTCGTGACCCCGAGCTGTACGGGGTGGCGCCCGACGCGCGTGAGCCTCTGGAGCCTCCTGAGGGAGGGCGCGAGGAGGTCTCGATGAGCGCCACGCAGGCCCGCCGCACGGTGGCTTTCTGGTACCTGGCCTGCTCGGTCGCGACGATAAGCGCCTTGTCCACCGGCCTGGTGTTCCATCACTTCGATCTGATGAGCGTTCGAGGCATGGACAGGCTGGCGGCAGCTGGAGTGTTCGTGCCACTCGCGTTCGTCAGCGCCGGCACCAACCTGCTCGCGGGGATCGCCTTGGACAAGGTCGCACCGCGCTTCGTGGTGAGCGCGATGCTCGTCGCGATGACGGCGAGCTTGGTGGGCGCCACGTTGGTGCACGGCGGCAGCCTGTGGGTGTACGGCGCCCTGCTCGGGTTCACGCAAGGCACCATGGGCGCCGTGAGCGGAACTGTGTACGCCAGCTACTTCGGGCGCCGCGCCATCGGCGGCATCAGGGGCACTGCGACCACCTTGTCGGTGGGCGGCGCCGCAGCGGGCCCCGCGCTGCTCGCGTTGGGGCAGCAGCTAGCGGGTTCTTACGTCCCGGTGCTCGTGGCTCTGGCCGCCTGGCCGCTCGCGTTGGCGGTGGGCGCACTGTTCCTGAGACGACCGAAGGCCCCGCCGGCCAGTTGACCGGCGGGGCCCCTACAGACGTGGAACCAGCGTTCGCCCGGTTCCACGGATGTCGATGCGGTCGGACCACCGCGCTGGGCCCATCCCAGCGCTCCATCGTGTCGAACCCGTGGCCTCGGTGTCCGGGGAGCCAAGTGCGCTCCACGCCCCCCTGGACGGAGGTCCGACCGCAGCACGTGCTGGCGGGGGCACCTTCTCGGCCCTGCGATCATCGCAGGCGGCCTACTCGGCGCGTCGTCCGCTTTTTCGTGCACCTTCAGGGTAGCGGCGGTCACGAGCACCCGCAGGGACTTTTGTCCCGCTGGATCAAGGGCGTCCAGGACGCCGTTACTTCGCTCTGGGTGTGAGTCGAGGCCGACCTCTCGCCGGGCGCCTAGGGGCGCTGCGCGAGCTCGACCGGGGTCTCGTCTGGCACCGCGAGCAGGCGTACGTTGCCCGCTGCCCCACGACCGTGCGCACCACCGCGGCGCCGCACCGAGGGCAGGGTTCGCCCGCGCGGCCGTATACGGCCAAGTGCGCCGCGAACGCCCCGACCTCGCCGTTCACGGTGCGGTAGTCGTTCAGAGTCGTTCCCTGCAAGAGCAGGCTCCGAGCCAGAACGTCCGTTATCGCGGCGTGCAGAGCGGAGACTTGAGAGCGGGTGAGCCTGCGCGCGGGCCGCTCAGGGTGTACCTTCGCAAGCCAGAGCGCCTCGTCGGCGTAGATGTTGCCGACTCCGGCCACCGGCCGCTGTGACAGGAGCAGCGTCTTGATGGGCGCTCCCGAGATCGCGAGCGCACGCTGCAACGACTCCGGCGTGAAGTCGGGATCGAGAGCGTCGGGCCCCATCGCGGCCAAGGTGGGCAAGCCCGCGTAGTCACCCACTCCTACGACCATGAAGCGGCCGAAGCGGCGCACGTCCTGGAAGTAGAGGTCGCGGGGCTCCGGACCACTGAGGTGCAGGTGCACGCGCAGGTGCCCCGGCGGCGGCGTCGCCCGCACCACGCCCGTCATCCCAAGGTGCACGATCAACTCGTCAGCCGGGGCCGATGCGGCAGTCCCCTCGAGCAGCTCCATCCGCCCAAGAGGCATCACCAGGAACTTCCCCCGCCGCGTCACCGCCTCTATCCTCTGTCCGGGAAGGCGCTCGAGGCCTGCGTACTTGGGGCCCGGGGGTGCGTCCACGCGCTCGGCGCCGATCACGGTCCGCCCCGTCAACCAGGGCCTGAGCTCACGCGCCACCGTCTCGACTTCAGGTAGCTCTGGGATAACGCACTGTCCCCTCGTAGAGCGCTCTGCCGACGATGACGCCGTCGAGCCCGAGGCCCTCGTACGTCTCGATGTCCGAGTCCCGCGCCACGCCGCCGCCCGCCACGAGCGTGTGGGTGAACGCCTCGCGCAGCTCGCGCACCGGGGCGGGATCGACCCCCTGCATGGTCCCGTCACGGCTCACGTCAGTGAAGACCAGGTGCCTCACCCCGATCTCTGCCATCCTTCGCGCGAGCGTCACGGCCGACACCTCCGTCACGTCGGTCCAACCGCGCACCGCCACCATGCCACCGCGAGCGTCCACCGAGACCGCCACGCGATCGGCACCGAACTCGGAGAGCAACCGCTCGACGAGTTCCGGGTCGGTGATGGCGGCGGTGCCCAACACCACGCGGTGCACCAGCGACAGCCAGGAGCGTGCCGTCTCGAGGTCACGCACGCCCCCGCCCAACTCGACCCTCACGGTCTCCGGCACCTCCGCGGCGACGCGCCGGGTGAGCGCCCGTATCACCTCGCGGTTGCCTCCCCGGCCCAGAGCCGCGTCCAGGTCGACGACATGCAGGTCGCGCGCGCCGAGCCTCACCCAGTGAGCGGCGGCGTCGCACGGGTCCTCGTAGTAGACGGTCTCCTTGGTCGGATCACCCTCGGTGAGCCGCACGGCGCGGCCACCCTGGACGTCCACCGCGGGGTAGATGGTGAAGCTCCGCGTCATGTGGCCAGCACCTCCTCGTCGACCAACACCAACAGCTCGTCGGCCTCACCGAGCTCGTCGATGCCCCCGAACACCCGACGGCGCGGGCGGCAACGGCTTCCCAGGGCGCGAGATCCACTGGCGCTCCGAAGGGGGGTGCGGCGCCGATCGACTCCAGTACAGCGTACAAGCCGCCGTCTCAGTCGAGGTCCAGGTACGCCTCGAAACGCTCTCGTGCCCGACGCCTCCCCGAGCCCCCGGGAGCGGCCTCGATGGCAGCTTCGAGTAGGTCGATGTAGCGGCCCTCGAGCTCCGCTCGCCGCGCCTCCACCCAAGGGCCATCGAAGCCCGACAAGAACTCGCCACCGTACGCCGCGATCGCCGCTTCGATCGACGAGGCCTCGCCGTCCTCGGCTCGTGTGGCGGCGGCCTCGAAATCGGCAACGTCCCAGCGCACCGGCACGCGCATCTCGGACCAGACGTGCTCATCGGCGACACCGACGCGCCCGTGCTGACCCAAGGTCTTGCGCAAGCGCGCCACGAGCACGTGCAAGTGGTTGTCCGCGCTCGCGCCGGCCCAGAGCTCACGCCTCACCGCTGCTACCGAAGCCCCCCCGCCGTTATCGAGCAGGAAGAGGAGGAGCGTGACGACCCTGCGTGCCTCCCACATCAACCTTTCATCGCCCACCGCGAGCGACAACCCGCCTAGGCTGGTGACCGCCAACGCCAACTCGCTGGTGGCGGGGTCGGTGAGCGACTCATGCCGCTTCAGGCGGACAGCCACCGCCGCGCGCAGTTCCTCTGGCGTGAACGGCTTCGTGAGGTAATCGTCGGCGCCCTGGACCATGCCTCGCCGCAGCGAGCTCCGGTCGTCCATCGCAGTGAGGTAGACGAACGGCACGCCGCGCAGCGGCGCCATGCGCCGCACCTCGGAGTGCAACTCGAACCCGTTCATGCCGGGCATCTGGACGTCCGAGATTATCAGCTTCGGCTTGAGCCCGCCGGCGAAGGCCCGCAGGGCAGCCTGCGGCCGGTCGAAGGTGTGCACCTCGTAACCCGTCAACACCCGAGCTACCAGCGTGCGGACCGCCTCGTCGTCATCAACGACCGCAACAACCGGCTGCGCCCCTTCCGCAGCCGCTGGGCCCGGCGCACTCGCTTCACTCCGCTCAGCTTCGGGCATCCGCACCATGCTAGTGCGCGGGCCCGAGCGCGGTCATGAAACCGCTCACGTCGGGATGCTCCGGGAGCGTCAGCCGAACGGTTCGGGGCAACTTGACACGCCCGGACGTTAACCGATACTTTGACGGGATGGTCTCGCGCCGGGACGCCACTCTCAACCTGACCTCGTTGCTGCGGCACTCGCCCGGTGCCGACGTGGAGGTACGCGTCGAGGGTTCGCTCGCGCCCGAAGAGGCCTCTCTCGTAGCCAACGGGTTGCGCTTGCAAGGCCCACTCACCTGGACCTTGCACGTGGTCAACGCGGGCGGCGACGACGACTTCGTGGTCACGGGCGAGGTGCGAGGCACGGCGCTGCTAGAGTGCCGACGCTGCCTCGTGGACGTACCTACGCCGCTCGCGTCGAGCTTCGTCTACCCGATGCGCTACCGCGCCGGTGACGCTACCGCCGTTTGGATCGTCGACGACGACGAGGCTGAGGACGTTCTCGAGTTCGCTCAACCGGTGGTCGACTTCGCCGCGCTCCTCACACAGATCTTCGCGATCGACCTGCCCGTCACCGTCCTGTGCCGTGAGGACTGCAAGGGGCTCTCGATAGACGGCGTCAACCTCAACGAGCACCCTGACCACGTCGCAGACGAGGGCGAGCGCACCAAGGGCTCGCCGTTCGCGAGCCTGAAGGACATCGACCTCTGAGGATCACGGGCGCCGTCGCGGTGCCCGGAGCAAGGAGACCAAAGCCATGGCGAAACACCCAGTTCCCAAGAAGCGCACCTCGAGCTCCCGCCGAGACTCGCGCCGCTCGCACCACGCGCTGTCGGCGCCGACGCTGGTCGAGTGCCCCGAGTGCAAGACGCTGAGGCCACCCCATCGGGTGTGTCCGGAGTGCGGTATGTACGACGGGAAGCAAGTCGTCGAAGCCTGAAGGGCGAGCGCGCCCCCCGGTAGAGTGCGCACGCGGTAGGCTCGGGCCGCCCCCCAGGGGGAGAGGACGATAGTGAACGACGCACACGTGCGAGCCGGGATCACCGCGCTGGGGGCGTACGCTCCACCCAAGGTCGTCACTAACTTCGACCTCGAGCGGGTGATGGACACCTCGGACGAGTGGATAACCACCCGTACCGGCATCCGCCGGCGTCACGTGGCGGCCGACGACGAGTACACCAGCGACCTTGCTTTCCGCGCCGTCGAGGACCTCTTGCGACGGCACGGAGACCACGCGCTCAACGGCGTGGACATGGTCATCGTAGCGACGAACACACCCGACGCGCTCTTCCCCGCCACCGCGGCGTTGGTGCAGGAGCGTTTCAAGCTGCGTGCCGGTGCATTCGACCTGCTGGCCGCCTGCCCAGGCTGGATCTACGCACTGGGAACCGCGAAGGCCTTCGTCGAGTCAGGGCAGTGCCGCAAGGTGCTGGCCATAGGCGCCGAAGCGCTCACCAAGATCGTCGACTGGGACGACCGCAGCACCGCGGTGCTCTTCGGCGACGGCGCCGGAGCCACGCTGGTGGAAGCGGTGCCCGAACCGCACGGCATCCGCTCGATGGTGCTGGGCGCCGACGGCTCGGGCGCCCACCACTTGCACAGGCGCGCCACCGGCCGCTGCCTCCCGAACGGCACCCCGCTGGGGGAGCACATGGTCATGAACGGCCGCGAGGTCTTCAAGTTCGCGGTGCGCGTCATGGACACTGCTACCGTCCAGGCCGTGGCCGAGGCCGGCTTGGTGCCCGACGACATCAGCCTCTTCGTGCCGCACCAGGCGAACCTGCGTATCATCGACGCCGCGCGAGAGCGGCTGCGCCTGCGGCCCGAACGAGTGGTCGTCACCGTAGACGAGTACGGCAACAACTCCACCGCCAGCATCCCGCTGGCGCTCGCCCACGCCCTGGACGAGGGGCGCGTAGCGCCGGGCGACAACCTCCTCGTGGTCAGCTTCGGGGCCGGCCTCACCTGGGCGGCGTCCGTGATCACCTGGGGCCCTTGGTCGGAGTCCCGGCGTGATTGAGGACGGCCACAGCGAAGCTCCGCTCGCAGCTCTCTTCCCCGGCCAGGGCTCACAGTCGCTCGGCATGGGCCGCGCGCTCTTCGAGACCTCGCCGGCGGCCCGCGCGACGCTCGAGGAGGCAGACGCCACCCTCCCCGGCCTGCTCGACACTATGTGGGAGGGCCCCGCGGAGGCTCTGCAGGCCACCGCCAACCAGCAGCCCGCCCTGCTCGCGGCCGGCGCCGCGGCGTTGGCCGCCTGGCGCGAGGCGGGAGGCGCAGCGCTCACCCACGCGGCCGGTCACAGTTTGGGCGAGTACACCGCCCTCGTGGCAGCCGGGACGCTGAAGCTGCGCGACGCCCTACGCCTGGTGCGGGCGCGCGGCGAGGCGATGCAGCGCGCGGTGTCCCCTGGTGAGGGGGCGATGGCGGCGGTGCTGAAGCTCGACGCGACGGTCGTAGAGCGCGTCTTGGCCGAGATCGACGGCGTGGTCGAGATCGCCAACCGGAACAGCCCTCAGCAGACGGTCATCTCCGGCGCGGCGACGGCGGTCGCGGCCGCGGTCGAGCGACTCAGGGCAGAAGGCGCCCGGACGATCCCGCTCAAGGTCAGCGCCCCCTTCCACTGCTCACTCATGGCGCCCGCCGCCGCCGAGCTCGCGCCGCTGCTGCGCGCGGTGAGCTTCGATGAGCCGACGCTCCCTGTGGTGGCCAACGTCACCGCAGAGGTGATCGCGAGCGGAGGAGAGGCTCGTGAGCTCCTCGAACGGCAGGTCACTGCGAGCGTGCGTTGGGTGGAGACGCTCGAGCGCCTGCATGCGTTAGGTTTGCGGCGCTTCGTCGAGCTAGGTAGCGGAGCGGTGCTGACGGGGCTCGTGGGCCGCACGCTGGCCGGTGTCGAGGCGCTGGCCGTCAGTGACCCGGAGAGCTTGCGTTCGGCGCTCGAGGCATTCCCGCCGCCACATGACGAGGGCACACGTCGCGAGGAGGAGCCATGACCGACGACCCGAAACGGCCGGTAGCGCTCGTGACCGGCTCGAGCCGCGGCCTGGGCCGCGCCATCGCCCTCAGGCTAGCGGCAGACGGTCTGGACGTGGCGGTCCACTTCGTGACCTCCGACGCGCCAGCTCGCTCCGTCGTCGACGAAGCGCGGGCGCTCGGCGCACGCTCGGACGCCTACCAGGCCGACGTAGCCCGGGAGGACGAGTGTCAAGCGCTGATCAAGGCCGTCATCAGCGAGTTCGGAAACCTGGACGTGCTGGTGAACAACGCAGGCATAACCCGCGACACGCTCGCGCTGCGCATGAAGGCCGCCGACTGGGACGCGGTGTTGGCCACCAACCTCTCGAGCGCGTTCCACCTCTCGAAGGCGGCGCTACGCGGCATGTTGCGCTCGGAGTGGGGGAGGATCGTCAACGTCTCCTCGGTGGTGGGACTCATGGGCAACCCCGGCCAAGCGAACTACGTCGCGGCCAAGGCTGGCTTGATCGGGTTGACCAAGTCGTTGGCGCGCGAGTACGCCGGCAAGGGCGTCACCGTGAACGCGGTCGCGCCAGGCCTGATCGAGTCCGACATGACGGCCGGTCTACCTGAGGAGCTCAGGTCGAGTTACCTGGCGCAGATCCCCGCCGGACGCTTCGGCCGCCCAGAGGACGTGGCCGCCGCCGTCGCCTACCTGGCCTCCGACGACGCGGCTTACGTGAACGGGCAGACGCTCGTCGTCGACGGCGGGCTGCTCATGCACTGACGCACTGCTACGCGCCCGGCCATCGTCAGCGATCCGTCACAGGGCCCGTAATACCCTCGGAAGCGTGAGTGCGAACGGGCCACTCGACCGAACGACGGCGCGCACCGATGTGCTCGAGCGTGCGCGCTTGGCGTTCCACCGCTTCGGCATGCCGGTC
>SKSV01000348.1 GCA_007122815.1 Trueperaceae bacterium
AGTGCCTGGGCGAGGGCGTCGCGCACACCCGCCACCACCGCCGCGCGCGCCTCGCGCAGACCTGGCTCGGCCCGCAGCACGCTGGTGTCGGGCCGGCCGCTGGCGTCGCGGTGGTTGTAGTAGGCGTTCCAGGCCGTGGCGAGGTCGAGCGCGTACTGCGCCACCAGGTGGGGGGCGTCGGACTCGGCGGCCTGCGCGATGACGCCGCGAAGGCGCGCGATCTCGCTGGCCACGGCCACCTCCAGCGCTCCGAGCGAGCTCCAGTCGGCAGCTGGGGTGTCGGCGCCGGCGGGCGCTTCGATCCCCGCTTCGGCTGCAGCGCGCAGGATGCTGCAAGCGCGGGCGTGCGCGTACTGCACGTACGGCGCCGAGTCACCCGCGAGGCTCAGAGCCTGCTCCCAGCGGAAGTCGATGACGCGCTTCGCCTCGCTCTTGAGCATGGCGAAGCGCAGCGCTCCGATGCCCACGGCGCGCGCGACCTCTTCGGCGCTCTCCAGGTTCGCCTGCTTCTCCAGCACCACCGCTCGCGCTCGCCGCACGGCCTCCTCGATCACCGTGTCGATCGCGAGCGTCACGCCCTTGCGGCCACTCATCGGTTGGCCCTCGAGCGTCACCACTTCGTAGGACAGGTGATGCAGGCTGTCTTCGTCCTTGCCGCCTCCGGTCATCTGCAAGGCGGTACGGACGATCGTCTGCGGGTGTGACTGGCGCGCGTCGATGACGTTGACGGCCTGGTCACCGTGGGCGAAGGTCCGCTCCGGGACGCTCGTCTCACCGTCCGGCGCGCTCGTCCAGAGCACCGTTCCGGAGGGCTGCTCCACGAAGGGCGCGTAGCGCAATCCCTCCAGGCGACCGACCTTCCACAGGTGGTAACCGATGTCCTTCGTCACGTACATGGCGTTGCCGTCGCTCCGCACCAGCACCACCTGCGGCTCCTCCAGGCCGGGCAGGAACTCCGACACGTCCATCACCAGCGCGCCGGCGTACTTGCCGCTGGTGGGACGCGACACGCTCGGGAGGCGCCCCAACACCTCCAGGCCGCGCTGCAGGAAGCCTGCGGCGACCACGTCGGACTCCCAGACCAGCAGGTCGTACTCGGCTCCCAGCGCGAAGCAGGTCTCGAGCTGGGCGCGCACGATGCGCTCGACCTCGCTGCGCAGCTCGCCGCGCTCCAGGCGGTGCATCACCGCGGTCACGCCGGCCTCGATGGACTCGCCGTCGTCCTCCTTGTTGCGGCCCAGGCGCACGTAGAGCTCGCCGAGCCAGTGGTCGTACTTCGCCTCGCCGGCGTAACGAGCGCCGAAGTACTCGACCGCGAAGAGCGACTCCGCGGCCTGGCGGCCGGTGTCATCGATGTAGTTCTGGACCTCGACCTCGTTGCCAGCCGCGCGCTCGATGCGGGCCAGGGAGTCGCCCAGCACTATGTTGCGAAGGTGCCCGACGTGAGCTTCCTTGTTCGGGTTGACGCTGGTGTGCTCGATGACGACCTTGCGTCCTGTCGGCGGGAGCACGAGCGGCGCTCGCAGAACGCTGGGCACGAACGCGCTCGGGTCGACGAACACGTTCAGGTACGGACCGACGCTCTCCACCCGCGCTATGCCTTCGGGAGGCTCGAGCAGCCCGGCGATGGCGGCGGCGATCTCGGTAGGGTTGCGCCTGAGGCGCTTCGCGAGGACGAAGGCGACCGGGCTGCCGTAGTCGCCGGGCTTGTCCTCGGGAACCCGTTGAACCGGCACCTCGAGGGAGTCGGGGTCTTGGAGCACGCCCTCCGCCGAGTTGCCGGGGGCGGCGAGCCACGCGCGTACGGCCGCTCGAATCGCGTCCTGGAGGGCGGGGACAAGTTCGCTCATCGCCGCCGACGCTACCATGAGCTGGTGAGCGCTCGACCGGCGATGCAGGTCACCGTCGCGTCCTGGTACGGGTGTATGCTGATCGCGCGCCCAGAAGGTGTGGGGCAAACGTGTGGGTCGATACGCAACGACGAGCCACACCGAGCGTACACTTGACACGTGCAGACTCAGGTTCTTGGAACCCCACTCACTCATCTTGCCGATCTCGCGACCTCCCAGAGGAGCCGCTGATGTCCGACACAACCTCCGTACCTGCCTTCGAGCGACCCGTCCCAGTGTGTCCGGTCCGCGGCTCGGTCTTGTACCCGACGATGGTCATGCCCATAGACGCGGGCCGACCGATCTCGATCCGCGCCATCAACGCCGCTCTCGACCGAGACCGCAGCATCGTCATCGTCTCCCAGCGCGACCGAGAGGTCGAGGAGCCGGGCGCTGGTGACCTCTACGACACCGGCACCGCCTGCCACATCATGCGCATGAAGAAGAACCCCGACGGCAGCATCCAGATGCTGGTGCGCGCCGTCGCGCGGGTCTCGATCGAGCGCTACGTCACCGACTCTGGCGTGATAGAGGCGAACGTGCGTGCGCTCGACGTGCCCAACGGCGAAGACGTCCTCCTCCAGGCGGCTTACCGCGAGCTCAAGGAGAAGTTCGGCGAGCTCGTCGAAGCGGGACACCGCGGCTTGCAAGCCGAGGTCGCGCAGTTCGTGATGAACCTGGAGGACCCCGGGCAGTTCGCGGACTACGTCGCCTACCACCTCGACTTCAGGGTCGAGGACAAGCAGGCCGTACTCGAGGCCGAGACGGTCGCCGATCGGCTGCGCAAGGTGCTGGTGCTGATCGACACCGAGATCGAGCTGCAGGAGACGCAACGGCGCCTGCAACGCGAGGTCAAGGACGAGATCGACCGCAACCAGCGCGAGTACTTCCTGCGCGAGCAGATCAAGGCGCTTCAGAAGGAGCTTTCGGGCTCGGACGACGAGGAGGACGAGGTCGAGGCCTTCCGCGAGAAGCTCGAGGCGCTCGAGCTCCCCGAAGCCGCCATGAAGGAGGCTCAGCGGGAGCTGAACCGCCTCTCACGCATGCACCCCGACTCCGCCGAGGCGTCGGTGATCCGCACCTACCTCACCACCATCACCGAGCTCCCCTGGAACGTGCGGTCCGAAGACAAGCTCGACATCGAGGCTGCCGCAGACGTGCTCGAAGAAGACCACTACGGTCTGGAGAAGGTCAAGGACCGCGTGCTCGAGTACCTCGCCGTGCGCAAGCTGAAGCAAGACCGCGCCGAGAAGGGCGAGCTCGACGTCGCGGAGGTCAACCGCGGGCCGATCCTGCTCTTCGTGGGGCCACCCGGCGTAGGCAAGACCTCGATAGCCAAGTCGATCGGGAAGGCGCTCGGGCGCGAGTACGTGCGCATCAGCTTGGGCGGAGCGCGCGACGAGTCCGACATCCGCGGGCACCGCCGCACGTACATCGGCAGCATGCCCGGCAGGATCATCCAGGGCATCCGGCAAGCCGGCACGAAGAACCCCGTGTTCCTGCTCGACGAGGTGGACAAGCTGGGCGTCTCCTTCCAGGGCGACCCGAGCTCAGCGCTCCTCGAGGTCCTCGACCCGGCCCAGAACAACACCTTCGTCGACCACTACCTGGGCGTGTCCTTCGACCTCTCCGAGGTGCTGTTCGTGGCTACCGCTAACTACGCCCAGCAGATACCCGAAGCGCTGATGGACCGCATGGAGCTCATCGAGTTCTCGAGCTACATAGAGCAGGAGAAACTCGAGATCGCCAAGCGCTACCTGCTGCCGCGACAGCTCGACCAGAACGGGCTCAAGCCGCACCAGTTCTCCATCACCGACGGGGCCATCACACGCGTCATCAGCGCCTACACACGCGAGGCGGGGGTGCGCAACCTGGAGCGCACCATCGGCACGCTCGCGCGCAAGGCAGCACGCAAGATCGCGCACGGCGACGTCAAGCGCGTGCGCCTGACCGAGCGCTCGCTGGAGGGTTACCTCGGCGCGGAACGCTTCGTGCCCGAGTCCGAAGCCGAGGAGAACCTCGTCGGCGTGGCCACCGGCATGTACTACACGCCCGTAGGCGGCGACATCCTGTTCGTCGAGACCAGCACCACCCGGGGCAAGTCGGGCTTCGTGCTCACGGGTCAGCTGGGCGATGTCATGAAGGAGTCGGCGCGAGCGGCGCTCACCTACGCGAAGGTCAACGCCGAGCGCTTCGGCATCGCACGTGAACGCCTCGAAGAGAGCGAGATCCACATCCACGTCCCTGCGGGCGCCACGCCCAAGGAGGGCCCATCGGCGGGCACCGCCCTGGCCACCTCGCTGATCAGCGAGCTCACCGGCGTGCCGGTTCGCAAGGACGTCGCGATGACCGGCGAGCTGACCCTGCGCGGTCGCGTGCTGGCCATCGGTGGCCTGCGTGAGAAGATCCTCGGCGCCAAACGCGCTGGCATCACCCACATCGTCTACCCTTCCAAGAACTCGGCGGACATGAAGGACATCGCCGGGCACCTCAAACGCTCGCTCCACTTCCACGAGGTCGACGACCTGGACCAGGTGCTCGACGTAGCCCTCGTCGGAGGGCTGGCCGCTCTCGAGCACCAGGGACAAGAGGGCGGCGAACGCGGCGGCGAGAGCGGCGGCAAGACGGGCAAGCGCGGCAAGCGCGGCAGCAAGAGCAGCGAGGTGCCTGCCCAGGCCTGAAACGGTAGGCTGTGCCCATGCGCACTCCTCTCATCGCCGGAAACTGGAAGATGTACACGACGCCGTCCGAAGCGAGCGCCTGGATGAGGGGCTTGCTCGAGGACCTCCAGAGCCAGGACGTCAGCAACGTCGAGCTGGTTCTCAACGTGCCAGCGACTCATCTGGCCGTGCTCGCACCCATAGTGGCCGACACGGCGGTAGCGCTCGGTGGCCAGGACGTCTCGGCGCACGCCGAGGGGGCTTACACCGGCGAGCTCTCGGCCGAGATGCTGGTCGACGCTGGCGCGCGCTACTGCGTGGTCGGGCACTCCGAACGGCGCCAGTACCACCACGAGGACGATGCGTTGGTGCGCGGCAAGGTGCTCGCCTGCATGAACGGCGGCCTCGTCCCGATCCTGTGCGTGGGAGAGCTCGAGTCCGAACGAGACGCCGGCGAGCACGAGGCCACCGTCATCCGGCAACTCACCGGCGCCCTCGACGGCGTTGAGATCTCCAAGAGCGAAGACCTGGTGGTCGCCTACGAACCCGTCTGGGCCATCGGTACCGGCAAGACCGCCACCGCGGACGACGCGCAGGCCATGGGGGCGGTGGTGCGCAGCTTCCTGAAGGGTCGCTACGGCCCGCTAGCCGACGGCATCCGCATCCTGTACGGCGGAAGCATGAAGCCCTCCAACGCCGACGAGCTCCTCGCCAAGGCCGACGTCGACGGCGGCCTGATCGGTGGGGCCAGCCTCAAGCGCGACCAGTACCTGGCCATCGCTGCCGCCGCGCCGCGTTGAACGAGACCGATCTGCTGGCTGCGGCGTCCGACGCGGCCCCAGCCCTGCTCGACGCGGTCAGGCAGCGCCTCGGCGAGATCGGCGCGGACGCGCTGCTCGTCACAGCACCGCCCAACGTCCGCTACCTCTCGGGCTTCTCGAGCCCGACGGACGCGCGTGTGCTCGTGACCGAGGACGAAGCCTACTTGCTGACCGACGACCGCTACACCGTGCAAGCCGCCGAGGAGTCCTGGCTGAGCGCCCAGGTGATCGCACGCGAGTGGCTCCCGCGGGTGGCGGAGCTCGTCACTGGCCAGACGCTGGCGTTCGAGGCGGAACACCTCACGGTGGCGCAGCGAGGGACCCTTGAGAAGCACCTCGGCCGCGCGGCGACCGCCAGCGAAGGCCTGATGCGGCCCCTGCGCATGCGCAAGCGCTCCTTCGAGATCGCCTGGTTGCGGGAGGCCGCCCGCATCACCGACGTCGCGCTCTCGAGGGTCGTGGCAGAGGTGCTGCGGTCGGGCGTGCGCGAACTGGACGTGGCGATGGAGCTCGAACGCGCCATGCGCGCCGAGGGCGCCGACGGGACCTCGTTCGAGATCATCGTGGCCTCTGGGCCGCGCAGCGCGATGCCCCACGGGGTGGCCTCCCGGCGCCGGATCGAGAACGGCGACCTGGTGACGATCGACGTCGGCGCGCGCCTCGCCGGCTATCACGCCGACATGACCCGGGCCTTCGGCGTCGGCGCGGTGCCGCAGCCGCTGACCAGCTGGTACCACGAGGTGCTAGGCGCCCAGCAGGCCGCTCTGGCGGCGATCGAGCCGGGAGCAACCGGCGTCGCCCTGGACGCCATAGCTCGCGACCACCTGGGGCGGGCAGGGCTCGGCGAGCGCTTCACGCACTCCCTCGGGCACGGCACCGGGCTCGAGGTCCACGAGGGCCCGTCGCTCAGCCGCCGCTCGAACGACACGCTCGAGAGCGGCATGATCGTGACGGTAGAGCCTGGAGTCTACGTACCGGGCGAGGGCGGGGTGCGCATCGAGGACCTGGTGCTCGTCACCGATACCGGTCACGAGGTGCTCTCGCTCAGCCCCAAGGACTACCGCGAAATCGGCTGACCTGGCGCGTTGTGGCTCGGCAGGGCCTAGGAGAAGCTCGCCACGAGCGCGCGCGCCGCGTCGAGGAGCTCTTCGACCGCAACGTCGTCCGGACCCTCGGCGTACAGGCGCAGCACGGGCTCGGTGCCCGAAGCGCGGAACATCAGCCAGCGCTCCTCACCCAGGTTGAGCTTCACGCCGTCTCGACGCTCCACACCCGTCACCTCGAAGCCCGCCAGCTCTCGTGGTGCGGTCTCGAGATGGCGCATCACCGCGTCGACGACCTCGGCGCGAGGCACGCTGAGGTCGGCGCGGTCGTACGCGTGGCGCCAACCCGTCTCCTCTTCCAGCTCCGCGAGCCGCTCGTCGAGCGGCCGGCGACCCACCGCCAGAGCTTCGGCCACCATCAGCGCCGTGAGCACCCCGTCCCGCTCGGGTACGTGGTCACGGAAGCCGAAGCCGCCCGACTCCTCGCCGGCGAGCATCACGTCGTCCTCCAGCAGCAGCTCCACTAGGTGCTTGAAGCCGACCGGCGTCTCGACTACCGCGCGGCCCCTGGAGCGCGCGAGCCGCTCCACCAACCGCGAGACCGTGACCGTCTTGGCGACCTTGCCAGGCGTACCCCGGCGGTCGAGGTGGTCGAGCAGCAACGCCATGAGCGCGTGCGCGGTCAGCGGCTGAGCAGCCGCGGGGACGACGGCCAGACGGTCACCGTCACCGTCCGTCGCGATGCCCAGCGAACGCAGCCCGTCCGCGCTCGCGAGCCGCAAGCGCAAACCCTGCAGAGCCGATGGCATGGGTTCTGGCGCGATGCCCCCGAAGGTGACGTCGCGCTCTCCCCTCAGCGTCTCGATGTGCCACGGCAGCCCAGCCCAGTAGGCGAAGCCCTCCAGCCAACCCGCCGAGGCGCCGTGCATGGCGTCGTGAACGATCCAGGCGCGCCAACCCCGCAACGCGTCCAGGTCGAGCAGGCTTCCGAGGTGAGCGAAGTACTCGCGCCGTACGTCGAAGGTGGGGAAACCTCCGAGCGTTGGCGGGGCATCGTGCTCGTCAGGTAGCGCGGCGGCCCGAGCAGCGACCGCCTCGTAGGTCGAGCCCCGTGCGGTGCCTCCGTAAGCACCCTTCAGCTTGAAGCCGTGGTAGCGACCAGGGTTGTGCGAGGCGGTGAGCATCACACCGCCAACCGCGCCGAGCTCGCGCACCGCGAAACTGAGGAGGGGCGTAGGCAACGGCCCGTCGTGTACGCGCACCTTCAGACCCATCTCGCTCATGGTCGCCGCCACGGCCGCTTGGAACATCGGCCCACCGAAGCGCGTGTCGTGCGCTACCAGGACGAGCCCACCGCCGTCCTCGAGCAGGTGCTGAGCGTAAGCGCGGGCAGCTCGACGCACGCGCGCCACCGTGAAGCCGTCGGCGATCACGTCGCGCCATCCGTCTGTGCCGAACACGAGCGAACTCATCAACCGGGCGCACACTAGCACGCGCACCAGTTACTCTC
>SKSV01000013.1 GCA_007122815.1 Trueperaceae bacterium
ATCGACAGCCCTTCGAGTCCCGCTGCCTCCAGCCGCTCGCTCGCGACCTGCAGCAGTCTCGAGCGCAGCGCAGCTCGCGCGGCACGCTTCGCATCGTCGTAAGCCGACGTTGGCTCGCTCACGACATCAAGATATCACACCGTGTTGGTGGGTGAACGGCGTTCCCGGGAGGAGTGGAACGCGTCGCGTGGCATCGTTCACGGCAGCGTCCGGCAAGACTTGATTTGATAGCTCGGTGAAGCTCGCACCGCGCACGCCCGACACCACCTTGGCCAGGGCAGATCTCCTGCACCGCTGGAGCGAGGAGGCGTGGCGGCGCTACGCGGTGCAGGCCGCCAACGAGCGTGATGCGGAGCGGCTCTGGACGCTCACGGAGGCGCACCTCACCCTGCACGGGAAGGCCGGTATCGGGACCTCCTCCCACACCCACCGCGCCTACCGCCGCGGTGTCTTCGAGCTCGTAACGCTCTGGCACGACGTCAACCTGCTGAGGCCAGCTCGCGACGCGGGAGCGCTCTACGTGCAGCGCCTGCGTAGCGGTGATCGCGAGCCGATCACGAGCGAGGCGAGAGACGGCTCTCGTGGCCGCCGTCCGAAGCGGGGCCCACTCGCGCCTGCGACGGTGGAGCTTCGCGTAGCAGCCGCGCGCGCGCTGTACGCGGCGCTGCGCTGGGCTGGCGCCACCGAGGCCGACCCCTTCCGGGACGTTCGCGGCGGCCGCGGCACGACGCAACCCGAAGACCTGATGGCCGGCAAGGTGTACACCGAGTTCGAGCTGATCGAACTGCTCGCGAGGGCGCGGGACGACGACGACCGACTACTGCTCTTGCTCGGCGCGCACGCCGGCCTGCGGGTCAGCGAGATGCTGGCGCTGCGCTGGGAGGACGTCGATCTCGGCGGACAACGCCTGCTGGTCCGGGCCGGGAAAGGCGGCAAGGACGCACTGGTGAACCTGACGCCCAAGCTCACCGAGACGCTGCGCGGCGCAGAGCGCATGGCGCTCGCCGGCGATCGACGCGCGACGGTGCTGCGGCTACGCTCGCAGTACGGGGTCTACCGGCGGCTACGGCGCATGTGCGAGCGCGCGGAGGTGCGCTTCCGCGGTGTCCACGCGCTGCGGCACGCGGCCGGAACGCGACTCTACCGGCAGACGGGTGACCTGGGCCAGGTGCAGGACCACCTGCGCCACGCCACCCTCGACATGGCCCGCCGCTACGCCCGTTCCGATAGGCGCAAGCTGGAGCGCTCCCTGGCCGACTGGAGCTGAGGCCGAGACCTCCCCCAGGACGGCGGCGAGCCGGTAGCGAGCATTCCGGTAGCATCCACACACTGACTTGACGCGCGGTCTTGTCCCCTCCCGCGTGGTGTGCTAGGTTTGGCGCAACCGATTGCGCTGGCCCCCTCGCCGCCCCGTAGAAGGGTTCGACCGTGCGGAAGGTGACGCTCCAGGACCTCGCCGAGCAGCTCGGCGTCGCGCGCTCGACGGTCTCTCGCGCTCTGCGCGACGACCTGCAGATCTCCGCCCCGACCCGCGCAAAGGTGCGCCGGCTCGCGGACGAATCCGGCTACCATCCGAACGCTGCCGCGCGAGCGCTCACCCACCGCAGCAGCGGCGTGATCGGCCTGGTCCTGCCGCGCTCAGCGCGTTTCGTCTTCGCCAACCCGTACTTCAGCGACCTGCTCGACGGAGTAGCCTCGGTCGCCGAGCCCGCAGGGTTCCCCCTCCTGCTCAGCGCCAGCCGCCGGCCCGACTACGCGCGTTGGCTGCAGGAAGCGCGTGTGGACGGGCTCATCGCCCTTGGCAGCAGCCTCTCCAACCATGAACTGGAAGTCCTGGAGAGGCTCGTGAAGCAAGGGTCAGCCGTCGCCCTGATCGGAGCGCCGGCGCACAGCACGAGCTTGCGCGTCGTCACCTGTGACGAGCACCCCGGGATCGATCAGGCTTGCGAGCACCTGGCCCGTACCGGCCACACCCGTGTAGCTCTCGTCGCCGGGCCCGCGCGAGCCCCTTACGCCCAGGCCCGTGCGCGCGCCTGGCGAGAAGCCTTGGCACACCATGGCTTGACGCTCGACAAGGTCGTCCACGGCGACGACACCTTCGAAGGCGGCGCCGAGGCAGCTCGAGCGCTGCGAGACCGAGGCGACCAAGCCAGCGCGTGGCTCTTCGGCAACGACCTCATGGCCTTCGGTGCGCTGCGAGCTCTCGACGAGGCCGAGTTTCGCGCGCCCGAAGACGTCGCCATCATCGGCTTCGACGACGTCATGCCCGCAGCGCTCCTCGGGCTCTCCACCGTCCACCAACCTAGCCACGAGCTAGGAGCCGAAGCCATGACCAGCGTGGTGGCGCAACTCCGAGGCACCGTCCACACCGATGGCAGATACGTCACGCACTTCGTCCCGCGCCGCACTAGCGCAGCGTTTCTCACCTCCGGTGGAGTTGGGGGGTGAAAGCCTCGAGCGTCTCCGGACCCCTGCGCATCGGCTTCGCCGCCGTGGTGCGCGACGCCTTCAAGGGCGGCGCCGCGGCGTTGGCGGGACGCGCCCAGGCTGCCCTCGAGCGCCAGGCGCGATCCGACGGCGACGTGCTGCTGAGCGCCCCCGAACTCGTGCGCGACGTCCATGCCGCGCGCCGGGTCGGTGCCTGGGCCGCCGAGCGCGAGCTGGACTACCTGTTGATCCTCCACGCCACCTTCGCCACCGGTGACCTCCTCGCCCCGCTCTTGCGCGCGCTCCCGCAGGTCGGGGTATGGGCCGTGCCCGAAGCGGAGGGGCTGCCCCTCGCGCGCGGCGGGGTGCTCCCCGAGATGCGGCCCCTGCCGCTCAACAGCCTCTGCGGGCTCAACATGACGCTCTCCCTGCTCGAGCACCCTGCCGTGGGCAAGACCGAGCCCGTCAAGTGGTACTGGGGGGCACCCGGCAGCGAGGAGTTCAGGCGCCGCTGGCTTCCGACGCTGGGGGCCCTCAGGGGCCTGCGAGCGCTTCGCCGAGCACGCATCCTGCAGATCGGCGGCACCGCGCCGGCGTTCTACCGGCTCGAAGAGCGACCCGAGCTGGCCGGAGTCCACCTCGACAGCGTCCCGCTCGAGGTCCTCTACGCGCGCATGGTCGAGCAGCCCGAGGAAAGTGTGCGGGCTCGCGCGCGAGCCTGGAGCGCCGCCGAGCCGCCCATCGGCGCCAACGAGCAGCACGTGCTGGTCGCGGCCAGGACCGAGTTGGCGCTGGCCTCGCTGGCCAGCGAAGGCGACTACCAGGCGCTGGCGCTGCGCTGCTGGCCGGAGTTCGCCGAGGCCTGCGGGGGCATGGCCTGCGCTGCGGTAGGCGCCATGGCCGATCGCCTCGTGCCGACCGCTTGCGAGGGAGACGTGATGGGCGCCTTGTCGATGCTCGTTGTGCAGGCCCTCGCGCGCGCCCCGAGCGCGCTGATGGACCTCTCGGACCTCGATCCCGAGGCCGATAGGCTGCTGCTGTGGCACTGCGGGAACGCACCCATCGCGTTCGCGGGCGCAGCGGGCGCGCGCCTGACCACGCACTTCAACCGCGACGGCACCGGCGTGGTGCGCGACATGCACCTGGCACCCGGGCCCGCCACCGGCTTCCGTCTCCTGGCTGGCGGGGGGCGCGCCGTGATCGTGAGCGGCACCCTGGAGGACGCGAGCGAGCCGGACTTCGACGGGGTGCGCGCCTGGTGGCGCGAGCTGCGCTGGGACGGTGCTCGCTCCAGCGCGTTCGAGGTCGTGGCGCGGCTCCTGGACGCCCGTCTCCCCCATCACCTGGCGCTGGCGCCCGGCGATCACAGCGAGGCCGCGCACGAGCTGGTGGTGCGCCTCGGAGGCGAGGTGCTCGGCACTGCGCGAGTCAGAGACGCACTGCACTCACCTACGCGAGGGGCGCCATGAGCCAGCCCCCCACGGTCGCGTGCGTTGGGCTCGCTTGCCTCGACCACGTCTGGCAGGTGGAGCGCTTCCCGCCGGTAGCGTCGCGTACATACGCCCGCACCTACAGCTCTCACGGAGGCGGACCGGCCGCGACCGCTGCGGTGGCAGCCGCCCGGCTGGGCGGCCGGGCCCACCTCTGGGCGAGCCTGGGAGACGACCCGACCGCCGACTTCCTCGAGCGCGAGTTCGCCCGCGAAGGCGTCCACCTGCACGCCCTGCGTAGCCGCGCGGCGCGCAGCTTCGTGGCGGCGGTGCTGGTCGACCCGGCCGGCGAGCGCTTCATCTTCCCCTTCCGTGGCGAAGGCCTGCGGGACGACCCGGCGGCGTTCGATTGGACGGAGCTCGCTGAGGCCGAGGTGATGCTCACCGACGCCCGCCATCCGAACGCCAGCCGCCACGCGCTCGAGCTGGCTCGCGAGCGCGGCATCACCACGGTCGGCGACTGGAGCGACCGGCGGCACTGGGACCAGACGGAGCTGATCGATCACCTGATCGTCTCCGAGGAGTGCGCCCGTGAGGTCTCGGGCGCGGGCGATCCGATCGCCGCGCTGCCGCTCCTGCGGCGTCGATCGGACCAGCTCGTCGCGGTCACGCTCGGCCCACGCGGTATCGTTTGGGACGCGGGCGAGGGCCCTGTACGGACCGCCGCACCGGCCGTGCAGGTGATCGACAGCACCGGGGCGGGAGACGCCTTCCACGGCGCCTACGCCTTCGCCATCGGCGCGGACCGCGAAGTGCGCGCCGCGATGCGCCTAGCGAGCGCGGTCGGGGCGCTGGCCTGCACCGGGCCCGGCCGCGATGCCCTACCGGACGTCGCGACGGCCGATGGATTGGCGGCCACCCTGCCGCACGAGGAGCCTGCATGACCGACCCCGCCAACGACGCCACGCCCGACCCAGCCACGCTGCCCGCAGGGACGCTGCGCGCGCTGATGACGCTCGCGGACGACGGCGGCCGCTTCAGCATGATCGCGGTTGACCAGCGACCGCCGATCTTCGCGGCGCTCGCGCGCTACGGCAACCGTGCACCCAGCGACGTCGCGTACGAAGAGGTGGCGGCCGTCAAGGGGGTGCTGCTGGAGATGCTGGCGCCGCACGCCAGCGCCGCCCTACTGGATCCCGTGTGGACACACCCGCACCACCTCCGCCAAGTACCTGGTGGCGTCGGACTGCTATCCACGCTCGAGGACCATGCGTTCGAGCTCGAGGCGGGTGAACGTCGCTCCCGCGCCATACCCGACTGGAATGTCGCCAAGATCAAGCGCTGCGGTGCGCAGGCCGTGAAGGTGCTCGCCTGGGACCGCTCCGACGTGTCGGCCGCCACGCGCGACCACCAGGACGGCTTCGTGGCCGAGATCGGCCGCGCCTGCCGCGAGCACGACATCCCCTTCGTGCTCGAGCTGCTGATCTACCCGTTGCCGGGCGAGGAGCCAGGCAGCGCCGAGTACGCCCGATCGAAGCCGCGCCTCGTGCTCGACTCGGTGCGGCACTTCACCGAAGAGCGCTTCGGCGTCGACCTGCTCAAGCTCGAGTTCCCGGCGGAGCTGAAACGGACCGCCGAGTTCTCGGCGGGAGCGTTCGATGGTCAGCGCCGCGAAGCCGTGTACGACCTGGACGAGGTCCGTAGCTACTTGAGCGAGCTCGATGCGGTGGCCTCGGTGCCGTGGGTGGTGCTGTCCGCCGGGGTGGGCCCGCACGAGTTCGCGTTCAACGTGGAGCTCGCCTGTCTCGCCGGCGCCAGCGGCTTCCTCGCCGGCCGCGCCATCTGGTACGACGCCCTCGAGGACTACCCCGACCTCGCGGCGGTGCGCGAGCGCCTGGACCGCATCAGCGTGCCTTACCTGCGCTCGCTGAGCGCCATGGCGCAGCGCGGCCGACCCTGGACCGAGCACCGCAAGTACCTGGGCGGCGTCGCGGTGGCGGGGGCGGGCCCACGCTGGCACGCGGAGTACGGCGCGTGAGCGCGGACGCCGATAAGAGCGCCGACGTCGACCAGCGTGCCGCCAGCCTGGCTCACGAACCCGAGGAGCCGCTGCCGCCGCACCTCGAGGAGACGCCGGGCCTAGGCGTCGTCGTCATCGGCGCCGGCGACATGGGTCTGCGTCATGCCGAACACTGGCAGGCGGTGGGGGCGCGCGTGCTCGCCGTGGTCGATCCCGACCTGGAGCGCGCCGGGGCCGTCGCGGCGCGCTTCGGCGCCGCGGCCAGTGCCACACCCGAGAGGGCCCTCGCCGATCCCGAGGTGGCAGTCGTCTCGGTGTGCACGCCCACCCACCTGCACGCGCGCCTGGTCGTGGCTGCGCTGGACGCGGGGAAGCACGTCCTGTGCGAGAAGCCGGCCGCCCTGACGTTGCGCGACGCGCTAGCCATGCGCGACGCTGCGGAGCGCACAGGCAAGGCGCTGCGCATCGGCTTCATGCGCCGCTTCGACCCGGCCTTCGAGACCTTGATGGCGTACACGGAGCGCGCCGGTCGACCCTTGCTGGCGCAAGCGACGATCACCGCCGGCGTGAGGCCCAAGCGCCTCATGCACGACGCTCTCGCGAACGGCGGCCCCATCATCGACATGTGTTGCCACGTCTTCGACCTCTGGGAGCGCATGTTCGGCGGGGAGCCCAACGCCGTCAGCGCGCGCGGCTACACCTTCTCCGACGACAAGCCGGAGCTAGCCGGGATCAGCCAGCGCGCGCTCGACAGCGCCTTGATAATGCTCGAGTACGGAGGCGGCTCCGTCGGCCAGATACAGGTCTCCTGGGGACTACCGTCGGGCATCGAACCCGTAGAGCGCCACACCTACGTCGGACCGGCTGGGCTCGTAACGGTGGACTGGAACCGCCACGTCACGCTGCGCGACGCCTCCGGAGTCACCCGCTGGCGCAGCCAAGGCGTCGACCCCTGGCGCGCCGAGATCGCCCAGTTCCGCCGGGAGCTCCTCGAAGGTGCCCCTCGCGAGGTCCCCGACATAGCTGACGGCATCGCCGCACTGCGCGTGTCCCTAGCGGTGCTCGAGGCGATCGCTAGCCGGCGCGTAACGGTGCCGGCTGAGGTCGCCGACATGGAAGAGGTAATGGAAGAGGTAGAGGCATGACCGCTCACTCACAGACGACCCCTGACGCTCTTCGCCTTCCCGGGAGCCGCGACGAACTGGCGCAGAAGCACGGCAGGCTGCTCGACCTCGCTCGCGCCCACGGCGCCGGCGCTCTCATCGTGCGCCGCGCCGACACGCTGACGTGGCTCCTGGGTGGAGCGGACGTCCTCGTCAGTCGACAGGCCGGGCCGGTAGCCGAGGCGGTCGTTCACGGGGGCGGCGTGGACGTCGTCACCAACCGCATCGAAGCCGAGCGCCTGCGGTCGGAGGAGCTGCCCGAAGGCTGCGAGGTCCATGCCGAACCGTGGGAGGCGCCTCAGAGGCTCGGAGAGAGGAGCCTTGCCCTGGCGCGCGAGCTCAGCGGGAGTGGCGAGGTCGCGGACGACACCGAGGTCGAGCTGACGGACGCTCGTTGGCCGATGCTGCCCGTGGAGCTCGAACGGCTCCGAGCGGGCGGGTTGGTCACCGCACGCGTGTTGACCGACGTGGCGGCGAAGCTCTCCCCGGACCTGAGCGAACACGCGGCAGCCGGCATGATCATGGGTGCACTGCGACAGCACGGCCTGCACGTGCCGGTGGTGCTGGTCGCGGGCGCTTCACGGCTGGGCACCGTCCGGCATCCGGTCCCGACCCACGAGCCGCTCGGCAGCGCAGCCTTGCTGGTGGTCTGCAGCGAGGCGCGCGGCCTCGTGAGCGCGGCCTCGCGCCTGGTGCGGTTCGGGCCCGAGCCGGGCCCGGTCACGGAGCGCCTCGAAGCTGTCCTGAGGGTGGAGGCGGCGATGCTGCGTGCCACGGCCCCCGGGACCCCATTGGACGAGGTCTTGGCTGCCGCACGCGAAGCGTACGCGCTCGAG
>SKSV01000187.1 GCA_007122815.1 Trueperaceae bacterium
GCCGGCCGGTAGCCGCATGAGGTCGTGCTGACCCTGCACCCCCGCGCGCAGCAGCGCCGCACCCGCGCGCGCCGCCACCTCACCGGAGAGCGCCGCCCTGCCGACCGAGGTCGCGGAGACCGAGACGTGCTCGTGGTAGACGACGAGCACCTCCGAGTCACCGTTCGGGCGCGCCCCGCCGCCAACCGAGAGCGCCCCAGCGTCCGGTAGGGCGGCTACCAGCGCGCCGGGCGCGGGCGCCGCGAGGCCCGCCTGCTGGCCCGATCCGGCGGCGAGCCCGGTTGGAGCGACGCCTGGGTCGTGCAGACCGTGTGCGCAGATCGAGACCCCGGCGCTGCGTCGCACGCCGACCCGCACCGTCGCAGTGCCGGCGTTCGTCTCGACCCGCACCTCCGCTGACGTGCCGGGGGGAGGGGTCATGCCGGGCAGCACCGACACCGCCAAACCGCTGCTCGAGCCCGCCGCGACTTGTCCGGCGCTCGGCTCGACCGAGAGCCAGGTCGCGTCCGTCTCGACGCTGAAGCGCAAGGTCGAGCCCTCCTCGCCGGCGTTGCCGACGAAGAACCCGCTGCCGGCGGTGCCGGTCACCACGAGGACGCTAGGCCGTACCGTCAGTTGCGCCCGCGGCGGCTCGCTGCAGCCCACCATCAGCAACGCCATGAGCGCTGCGCCGAGTAGCCGGCCGAGGGGGCGGTGGTTGCGGGCCTCGCGGTCCATGGCGGCATCCTATCGTCTGGGTCCACCGGCCTGGGTACGGCCCGGCCTACACTGTCGGTGATGCGAGCTCCTTCCATCAGCGAGCGCAAGCGGAAGCACCTGGAGGTCTGCCTCTCGGGCGCGGCTGCCTACGCCACGCGGACGACCTGGTTCGAGCGCTACGACCTTCCCTACACGGCGCTTCCAGAGCTCGACCTGGCAGACGTCGACACGCGCACGGTGTTCCTGGGCAAGCCACTGGCGGCGCCGGTGCTGATCGGAGCGATGACGGGGGGAACCGAGCATGCGGGGTTGATCAACCGTCACCTAGCCGAGGCGGCACAACGCTTGGGGTTGGGGATGATGCTGGGCTCCCAGCGCGCGATGCTCGAGCGACCGGAGACCCGCCCCAGCTTCCTGGTTCGTGCGGTGGCACCGGACGTGCTGCTGATAGGCAACCTCGGCGTCGCGCAGCTCGTGCGCGGGTACGGTGTCGAGGAGCTGGTAGAGGCGCGCACGTCCGTGGGCGCCGACGCCATGGCCCTGCACACGAACCCGTTGCAGGAGGCGTTGCAGTCGGGCGGCGACGAGGCCTTCGCGGGGGTCATCGAGAGGTTGCGCGAGGTCGTGCCGGCGGTCGGCGCCCCGGTGTTGCTCAAGGAGGTGGGTCACGGCCTCTCGGCCGCGCTGGCGCGCGCCGTAGCGGACGTCGGCTTCGCCGCGCTCGACGTGGCGGGTGCTGGTGGGACCTCCTGGGCCAAGGTCGAGGACCTGGTGCGCTACGGCGAGGTGCGGCACGCCGACCTCGTCGAGTGGGGTATCCCCACCGCCAGCGCGCTCCAGCAGGTGCGGGAGGTGCTGCCGGACATGCCTCTGGTGGCCTCCGGCGGCGTCCGGTCGGGAGTGGACGCGGCGAAGGCGCTTGCGCTGGGCGCTCAGGTCGTGGCTATCGCCCAGCCTCTGTTGGCAAGCGCGCTGGAGTCCGCCGACGCGGTCGTAGACGTCCTCGCACGCTACTTGCGGGAGCTGCGTGTGGCGATGTTCTGCTGCGGTGCGCGCGATCTCTCGGCGCTCGCCGAGGTCACCCCTTCGCTGCGGCCACGTGCGTAGACTGTCGCATGGACCTGCAGATCGCTGGCAAGACCGCTCTGGTGACCGGCGCCTCGCGCGGCATCGGCTTCGCCATCGCTGAGGGCCTGGTGGCAGAGGGCGCCCGCGTGGTCATCGCGGCCCGCACGCAGGCCGCTCTCGACTCGGCCGCCGAACGCCTCGGCGAGGGGGGCGGGGAGGTCTTCGCGGTCGCTGCCGACGTCTCCAGCGCGAAGGGCGTGCTCAAGCTCGTCGCCACGGCCCGCGAGCACGTAGGTGTGATCGACATCCTGGTCGCGAACGCTGGTGGGCCGCCGGCGGGAGCGTCCTCTGCTGTGGACGACGCCTCCTGGGCGCGAGCCTCGGAGCTGACTCTCATGTCGGCGGTCAGGTTGTCGCGCGCGGTCCTTGCGGAGATGCGCGAACGGGGTTGGGGTCGCATCGTGAACGTCACCAGCCTAGCGGTGAAGCAACCCGTGGCCGAGCTGACGCTGTCGAACGTCATGCGCTCGGCGGTCACCGCCTTCGCCCGCACTCTCGCGAACGAGGTCGCCGACTCGGGTGTGACGGTGAACAACGTTGCGCCCGGTTACACCGCTACCGGGCGCATCGAGCAGCTCTTCTCCGACGACTACGCTCGTGCCCGACTGGTGGCGTCGATCCCCGCGAAGCGCTTCGGCGAACCGCGCGAGATCGCCGCAGCCGCGCTCTACCTCTGCTCGCAACAAGCGGCCTACGTGACGGGCCAAACGCTGGTCGTCGACGGCGGTATGGTGGCGTCCACCTACTGAAGGTCGTGACGTGAGCGCTCGCGCGCGTCCAGCGCGCGGGTCCCGAACAGCCGCAGCGACACCGCGCCCAACGCCAAGACCGCGAAGGGGGCGGCCCAGATCAAACCGATGCCGAACGCGAGCGTTCCCACGAGCACTAGCGCGGCCAGCGCGAACTGCACGAGCACCAGCGCAGGCAGCACGTGCAACGAGGCCCGCACGCTCCACGCTATGGCCGTGAACGCGTCCGCCCCGCGATCGGCAACCAGGAACACCGCTTGGGCGCTGAGCAGGCCGTATGCGAGCGCCACCGGGACACTCCACGTGGTCCCCAAGAGCGCCTCGGCGCCCGCCAGCACGAGCGAAGCCATGAGCAGAACCACAACGGCGTGCCCGAGCGCAGGACGGTAGGCGAGCAGCGCTGCGAGGTCCGTCGGCACGCCCGCCACCCGCCTAACCGCGTACATCGTCAGGGCCAGCGTCACCGGCGCCGTGGCGATCACGCTCAGGCTCCCGGCCACGACGTCCGACAGGCCCAGCAGCAAGCCGAGTAGGGTAGCCAGCAGAGCCAGCGTGAGCCACACGAGCATGCCCAGCAGGATCCAACGTTTCGAGCCACCGAGAGACTCCGCGGCGCTTCGCAGCACTTCACCCGCCCGCAGTGGCGCCCGCCCCGCCAGCGCCGCTGCGACGCCAGGGTCGTCGCGCGAGAGCTGGTCTGGCTCGCCCATCTGGCTGCATGGTACCAACGCTGACTGAGCCGCTCGCGTGAGCGCGTATCATCTGCGGATGTCGGTCCGCATCGCCGGGATCGGGACGGCGCTCCCCCCGTACGCTTACGCGCAATCCGAGGTCAAGGAGATCATGCGGCGTTGGATCGGAGGTGAGCGGCGCGTCGATAGGCTGCTCGAACGGGTGTACGGCTCCTCTGGCATCGAGCAGCGCTTCAGCGTGTTGGGCGAGTTCCTTGCGGATCCACCTAGCGACGACCAGCCGGGGCTCTTCCGGACCGGAACGGATGCGGCCTTCGCTCGGCCGGGCACCGGGGCCCGCAACGAACGCTACGGCGCGTGCGCGCCGGGCCTGGTCGAGCTCGCCTCCAGACGCGCGTCGGCTGCCTCGCCGGCCGGACTCGGCGAGCGAGTCACGCACGTGATCACGGTCTCCTGCACTGGTTTCCAGGCGCCCGGCTTGGACGACCACCTGGTCCGTGCGTTGGGGCTCCCCGCCACTACCGAGCGCTACCACGTCGGGTTCATGGGCTGCTACGCGGTCTTCCCGGCGCTCCGTATGGCGCGAGCCTTCTGTCTGGCCGATCCCGAAGCCGTCGTGCTGGTGGCTTCGGTCGAACTCTGCACCCTCCACCTGGACCCCAGCCCCGAACTGGACGACGTGGTCGCAACCGCGGTCTTCGCCGACGGCGCGGCGGCCGCCCTGATCGCCTCGTCGCAAGACGGGCAGGTCGGGCGCGAGGCGCCGTCGTACGAGTTGCTAGCGTCCGCCACGACGCTCACTGAGGGCGGCAAGGGCGACATGGCCTGGACGATCGGTGATCACGGCTTCGAGATGGTCCTCAGCAGTTACGTGCCGCGTGTGCTCGAGGCGGAGGCGGAGGCCGCCCTGGCCCCGCTGCTCCGAGCGGGTGGGGTAAGCCTGCCCGACATCGACGCTTGGGCGGTGCACCCTGGAGGGCGCGCGATCCTGGACAAGCTCCAATCTGCGTTGGCGCTCCCTGAGGCCGCGCTAGCCCCTTCCCGGGCCGTCCTGTCGGCTGCGGGGAACATGTCGAGCGCCAGCGTGTTGTTCGTGCTGCAGGAGCTCCAGGGCGAACGCTGCCCTGAGCTGAGCCAGCGCGCTCGCGCCGCCCGACCGGGAGTCGGCCGAGCCCAGGCGCCTGAGCCGGCTCACGGCCCTCTGGCTCCGGGATCGTTGGTGGCC
Source organism: Trueperaceae bacterium (assembly GCA_007122815.1). Taxonomy (GTDB): domain Bacteria; phylum Deinococcota; class Deinococci; order Deinococcales; family Trueperaceae; genus CSSed10-48. The sequence goes on from SKSV01000187.1 coordinate 4,494, forward strand.
GCGCTGGCGTTCGGTCCCGGCTTGACCGTCGACTCGGCGCTGCTGCGCGTCGTCGACGTGTGAAGGCACGCTCCAGCGTGTTGAGCGCCGGGCCGGTGCTCGTGGTCGGAGCCGGTCCCGTCGGGACGTTGCTCGCCGCCAGGCTGCTGGTGTCGGGCTTCGAGGTGAGGCTGCTGGAGAAGCGCGCTCATCGCCGGCCTGGAAGCAGGGCCATCGGAGTGCACCCGCCGGGACTCGAGGCGCTGGCCAGCGTTTCGGCGGCTGCAGCCGTGCAGGCCGCGGGGGTGCGCGTAGAGGGTGGACACGCCTTCGGGGCCGAGGGGCGGCTGGGTACGCTGGGTCTAGGCGTCGACACACCGGTCTGGGCCGTGCCTCAGCCAGACGTCGAGGCGGCCCTGGAGGAGAGCCTGGAGCGCCACGGAGGCGAGGTGGAGAGGGGATCGGAGTTGGTCGGTCTGCGAGCCACCGCTCGCTCCTTGGTGGCGATCGTCACGGGATCTGGTGGAGTGGTCGAGTCGCCTGCCTCGCTGGTGATCGGTTGTGATGGCCGCGACTCGCGCGTGCGCGAGCTGGCCGGCATCAGTGCGAGCGGCGGACGCTACCAGGACCACTACCTCATGGCCGACCTTCCGTGCGGCGTGACGGAGTCCCGCTACGCCGAGGTGCACCTGCACCGCGATGGCCTGGCGGAGAGCTTCCCGCTTCCCGACGGATGGCGGCGGGTAGTGGTGCGCGTCACCGGACCCCACCGGGGCCCGGTGATCGGAGGCGCGGTGGTGGAGCCTGGCATCGCTCGGCGCGTGTGCGAGCTCGCGCAGGAGCGCGGTGCCGGGAGCTTCGACCCTGAGGGCGCGCGCATGACTTCCGCGTTCGTGGCCGAGGGGTGGATGGCCGAGCGCTTCGCTGCCGGCCGCGTGGCGCTCGCTGGAGACGCCGCTCACGTGGTGAGTCCCATCGGTGGCCAGGGCATGAACTTGGGCTGGCTCGACGCGCTGGCCTTGGCCGCGGCCCTGGAGCGCGTTGCTGACGGCTCCAGCGAGCTCGAGTCCGAGCTGGCCTCTTACTCGACGAGCCGGATCAGGGCGGCGCGAACCGCGACGCGCCGGGCCCTGTGGAACACCCGGATGGGGCGGCCCATCGGCCGCGCCAAGGCCGTGTGGCGGGACTCGCTGCTGCGCGCGGCGCTCGCTAGCACGGTGCTGTCTCGAGCGCTGGCAGGCGCGTTCACCATGAGGGGATTGGCGTGAGCGGTCGCCTGTCGGCTCGCGCCTTGCTGAGGCACCTTCGGCTACCGTTCAACGCGCTGCTGAGCCCCATCTACCTGTGGGGCGCGTGGCTCGCTCCTGGCGAGCCGGAGGCCGCGCGCCTGGTGCTTGGATGGCTCGCACTCCACGTGTTCCTCTACGGCGGCACGACGGCGTTCAACAGCTTCTACGACCGCGACGAGGGTCCCATCGGAGGGATGAGGCATCCCGACCCGGTCCCGTCTCGTCTACTGCCGTGGTCGTTGGTCGTCCAGCTGGCGGGCTTGCCGCTCGCCTGGTTCCTGGGACCGGCGTTCGCGACGACGTACCTGGTCCTTGGGCTGCTGGCTGCTGCGTACTCACATCCCGCGACGCGCTGGAAGGCCAGCCCCGGAGCCTCGCTGAGCGTAGTGGCGTTGGGTCAGGGCGGTGTCGGGAGCCTCGCGGGCTGGTGGGCGGCACTAGGTCGCGATGCGAACCCCGCGACGGAACTCGCCACGGTGGGGCCCTGGTGGGCGGCGTTCGTGGCGGCGACGGTGCTGGTGGGGCAGTACGTCGTCAGCCAGGCGTACCAGGTCGAGGAAGACGGGCGGAGAGGCGACCGCACGATCGCGGTGGTCTTGGGCGCTGGCCGTGCTCTGCGGTTGGCGCTGGTTCCTGCCGCCATCGGCGCCGTGAGCATGCTGGTCACGATCGCTGTGATCGCCGGTTGGCCTTGGGCCTTGCCGGGAGTGGTCCTGGGAGCCTTCGTGGCGCTCCGGCAGCTCCGCTGGAGCGCCCGTGTCGGTAGCGGCGACCTGCACGACGATTTCCGTGAGGCCATGGCGCTGTCGCTCCTGAGCGGCGCCGGTCTGAGCGCTTACCTGCTCGCCTTGATCACCATCGCCTGAGAGCTTGCGCGGATCGTTCGCGGCCCGGCCCTAGCTACCGCGGCCCGGCCCTACCTACCTCGTCCGGGACAGTTGCCCAGGACCCCGCGGCGTTGGCCGTGAGCGCCGAGGGGCGAGCGCCGGTGTCGGCTAGCTTCGCCTTGCGGCAGACCGGCGGCGGTCACCGCTTCGCTTGCGCCGCGGAAGCGCAACCCTTAACATCTAAGGTATCGCCCAGTGGGCGCGGAAGGGACCTTGGCATGATCAACGACGAGAACCGTGCCCGCGTGTTGGCCAGCACCGTCTCCCAGATCGAGCGTCAGTTCGGTAAGGGGGCGATCATGCGTTTGGGGGATGATCCTGGGGGGTGGTCGTCGGGGGTTATCAGTACTGGGTCTTTGAGTGTGGATGTGGCTTTGGGTGTGGGTGGTTTGCCGCGGGGGCGGGTGGTTGAGGTTTATGGGCCTGAGGCGGGGGGGAAGACGACGTTGGCTTTGCATGTGGTGGCGGAGGCGCAGCGTGCTGGTGGGGTGGCGGCTTTCGTGGATGCGGAGCATGCTTTGGATCCGGCTTACGCGAAGGCGTTGGGTGTGGATGTGGAGGAGTTGTTGGTGAGTCAGCCTGATACGGGGGAGCAGGCTTTGGAGATCGTGGAGTTGTTGGTGCGTTCGGGTGCGGTGGATGTGGTGGTGGTGGATAGTGTGGCGGCGTTGACGCCGCGTGCTGAGATCGAGGGGGAGATGGGGGATTCGCATGTGGGGTTGCAGGCGCGTTTGATGAGTCAGGCTTTGCGGAAGTTGACGGGGGTGCTTTCGAAGAGTCGGACGTTGGCGTTGTTCATCAATCAGATTCGGGAGAAGATCGGGGTGTTGTACGGGAATCCGGAGACGACGCCGGGGGGGCGGGCGTTGAAGTTCTATTCGAGCGTGCGTTTGGAGGTGCGGCGTAAGGGGGATGTGAAGGTGGGGGGTGAGAAGGTGGGTAATCGGGTGCGGGTGAAGGTGACTAAGAACAAGGTGGCGCCGCCTTTCAAGGAGGCGGAGGTGGATATCGTGTTCGGTCGGGGTATCGATGCGGTGGGGGATCTGGTGAGTGTGGCGAGTGATTTGGGGGTGGTGCAGAAGAGTGGTTCTTGGTTCAGTTTCGGTGAGTTGCGTTTGGGTCAGGGGAAGGAGCGCGCGGCTGAGTTCGTGGCTCAGGACGCGGGTTTGATGAGTGAGTTGCGTGAGCGGGTGCTGGCGTCGCTCGCGAGCGCCGCTGGCGGCAA
>SKSV01000355.1 GCA_007122815.1 Trueperaceae bacterium
ACCTGCGGCGGATGCAACGTCAAGCTGCCGATCTTCGTGGTCCAGAAGGCGCGCAAGGGGCAGAGCGTCACGCGCTGCCCGTCGTGCGGCCGCTTGCTCTGGTCAGAGAACGCCTGAAGCGGCGCGCGGCCCACGCGCGAGCCCACCAGTCAGCGAAGTTCGCCAAGCGGGTCTATCGCGCTCCCACCGACGTGAAGCTCGAAGTGCAGGTGTGGCCCCGTGGAGAGCCCGGTCGATCCGATGAGGGCTATCGTCTGTCCCTGCGAGACGTGCTGACCGACCGAGACGAGGATGCGGCTCGCGTGGGCGTACCACGTCTCGTCGCCGCCATGGTGGCGGACGCGCACCAGGTTGCCGTAACCGCGTGACGACCAGCCAGCGTAAGTGACGGTCCCGGAGCGGGCGGCCACTATGGGCGTCCCCGTGGGGGCGGCCACGTCGATGCCGCGGTGGAAGGCTGCGGTCCCCATGCCGAGGTTGCGCCGACCGAAGTAGCTGGTGAGCCGTCCGTGGACCGGCCAGACGTAGCGGTTCTCGGCCTCGCGCACCTTGGCGAGTCGTTCCAGTGCGGCGCTGGGCTCGACCTCGGGGAGGAAGAGCAGCATGCCAGCCCGCAGGTCGAAGGGGCTGCGCAGCGCGTTGGCCCGCGCGACCGCGAGAGGGTCGGCGTCGTACTCCAGCAGCAGTTCAGCTAGCCCCAGGGGGTGATCCAGCACCACCACCAGGCCCTCACCGGGGGGGATGAGCAGCTCCACACCGACCGGCAGACGGTCGAGCGACGATAGGTCGGGGTTGGCTCCGACGAGCGCGTCGAGGCTGATGCCGTAACGCTGCACGATCTCGGATAGGGTCTCGCCCGACGAGAGCACGTGCCGCCGGAAGCCTGGCGGCGGTTCGGGAGCAGCCTCGACAATGCCGCCCGTAGCGTCGCCGAGCGGAACCTTGAGCACGTCACCCGGTCGGATGAGCGTGCCGTTCAGGCCGTTCGCTTCTAGGACCGACGAAGCTCCCACCCCGTAGCGGCTGGCGATCGAGCCTATGGAGTCCCCTGGTTGGACCGTCCGCAAGCCGTAGCTGTCGGACAAGGCTAGGCTCAGCGCGCTCGCACTCAGGACGAGAGTCACTACCTTCCAGGCCCGGTCACGCATCCTCACGTCGTCCGGAGCCTCCAGCTTTGTGTCACGTCCTGAACGTAACTTTTGCCCCTGAGAGCTTTATGAGTGCTGCGCCGCAACGGCTTCCCTCAAGTACTCGATCACCTCACGGGTCGATGAGCCGGGCGTGAACACCCTCCCGACGCCCAGCGCACGCAGTTCGGGCAGGTCTTGGTCGGGGATGATCCCGCCGCCGAACAGGACGACGTCCTCCGCTCCGGCATCCCGCAGTCCCTGCGCGACCTCCGAGAAGTACCGCAGGTGCGCGCCGGACAGGACCGAGAGGCCCACCGCGTCGACGTCCTCCTGGATGGCGGCTCGCACGATCATCGGCGCAGTCTGCCGCAGACCGGTGTAGACGACCTCCATACCGGCGTCGCGCAGGGCGCGCGCCACCACCTTCGCTCCGCGATCGTGTCCGTCGAGGCCTGGTTTGGCGATCAGCACTCGAAGCGGTCTACCATTCACTCGCGCACCTCCGCCATCACAACGTCACGGGCTCCTGGTACTCGCCGAACACCGCGCGCAAGACGTCCATCTGCTCACCGACCGTGCAGAGCGCGTGGGCGCAAGAGAGGAACGCAGGCATGGTGTTGCGTCCGTCTACCGCCGCCGCGCGCAGCTCTCGGAGCGCGCTCTCCGCGGCGGCGGCGTCGCGTTGCGCGCGCAGCTGGCGCAGTCGCCTGGCCTGCGACAGCGCCACCTCGGGGTCTATCGCCTGCAGCGGGACGGGAGGGGTTTCGCTCGCGTAGGCGTTCACGCCTACTATCAAGCGCTCACCAGCTTCGACGGCGCACTGCTCCTGGTAGCTCGTGTCGCCGATCCGACGCGCGAACCAGCCGCTCTCGATGGCGGCTTCCACGCCGCCCTCGTCGTCGATGGCTGCGACCAGCTCGAGCGCGCGCCGCTCCATCTCGTCGGTCAGGTGCTCGACGAAGTAGGAGCCGCCGAGCGGGTCGATCACGTTGGCCACCCCGGTCTCGTGCGCTATCACCTGCTGCGTGCGCAACGCCAGCAGCGCCGCCTCCTCGGTGGGCAACGCCAGCGCCTCGTCGTAGGCGTCGGTGTGCAAGCTGTTGGTGCCCCCCAGGACCCCGGCCAGCGCCTGGATGGCCACGCGCGCCAAGTTGACGAGCGGCTGCTGGGCGGTGAGCGACACCCCCGCGGTCTGCGCATGGGTGCGCAGCGTCCAGGAGCGCGGGTCGCGCGCGCCGAACTGCTCGCGCAGCCAGCGGGCCCAGATGCGCCGGGCGGCGCGCAGCTTCGCGATCTCCTCGAAGAAGTCGTTGTGCAGGTTGAAGAAGAAGCTGACGCGGGGCGCGAACGAGTCGACGTCGAGCCCGCGCTCGATGGCACGCTGCACGTAGTGCCGTCCATCGGCGAGCGTGAACGCCAGCTCTTGGACCGCGTTCGACCCCGCCTCACGGATGTGGTAACCGGACACCGACACGACGTTCCAGCGCGGCACGTGCTGCGGCCCCCACTCGAGCGTGTCGACCACCAACCTGACCGCGCTCTCGGGTGGTACGGCGTACTCCTTCTGGGCGATGTACTCCTTGAGGATGTCGTTCTGGATGGTGCCACCGAGCTTGCGCAAGTCTGCTCCCCGACGCTGTGCCGCGGCGAGGTACATGGCCCAGATCGCACTCGCGGGGGCGTTGATCGTCATCGACGTGGTGACGCCCTCGAGGTCGATGCCTTCGAAGAGGGCCTCCATGTCGTGGAGGCTGGACACCGAGACCCCGCAGCGTCCGACCTCTCCCCGCGCCAGCGGGTGATCGGCGTCGTAACCCATCAGCGTCGGCAGGTCGAAAGCGGTGGACAAGCCGGTCTGCCCGGCCCCGAGCAGGGCGTGGAAGCGTCTGTTGGTCTCCTCGGGAGTACCGAACCCCGCGAACATGCGCATCGTCCAGAGCTTGCCGCGGTAACCGGTGGCGTGGATCCCGCGCGTGAACGGGTACTCTCCCGGGCGCTCCGGCGGCCCAGCGCCGTCGCGGTGCTCGGCCGTATAGACCAGCTCCAGCGGGACCCCCGAGAGGGTCACTCGCGCCTGCGCACCCTCGCCATCGCTCCCCTGCCGGCGCGGGAGCGGCTTCGCGCCACGATCGCGCTCACTCATGACGGATGCTAGCACCCTGCTCCGCCGCGCCGCCTCAGGGCAAGCGTCGCTCCACCCTGGCGCTGGCTCCCAAGACCTCGAGCTCCGCTCCCTCTTCGACCTCGCTGCGCACGACCGCCAGCGCCCTCCAGGCCCCGTCGGGCGTGAGCGCCACGGTCCCGAGACGACCGAGGACACGACCGCCGTCGGCTCGCAGCTCGAGCGCGTCGTCCGCCACGCCCGGCTGGGGTTGCTCCTCGAAGCGCAGCCGCGCGAGCGAGCGCCGAAGCGTCCCACGGGCTTCGACGCGCGCCATGATCTCCTGCCCGAGGTAACAGCCCTTGGTGTACGAGACCCGCTCCTCGAGCCCTGCCTCCTGAGGGAGCGCCTCCGCGCCCTCGAACGCCGCGGACGCTAGGCCAGCCGCCACCCGTGCGGCCGCCAGGGCGCGCTCGCCGAGCGGGCGAGCGCCCGCCGAGACGAGGCTGCGCCACAGCTCCGGGAGCTGTTCGCTGAGTACGTGCACGTCGACGGAGGCTTCGAGGCCGCGCGGGCGCGCGTGCAGCAGCAGGCTCGTGCCTCGCCACGGCAGTTGCACCAGGGTCCCGGCAGCTCGCGGCAGCTCGGAAGCCTCTAGTTCACCTGCCAGGGCGGCGAGGGCCACCTCACCAGACACCACGAACGAGGCCAGCAGCGTGCTCAGGTCGCGGATCTCGACGGCGTCGAAGACCACGTGAGCGTCCAGCGAGCGGAGTACTTCGTCCACCCTGCCGTCGTCGACGCTGAGGTAGAGGTCGTCGTCCCGCCTCACCACGACCAGGTCGGCGCGAGGCCGCCCACGGTGGTCGAGCAGGAGCGACTCGCGCGCTTCGCCGACGGCGAGCCCGCGGACGTCGTGGCTCACCTGGCCGTGCAGGAACTCCACGCGGTCGCCGCCCGTGAGCGCGAGCGCCCCTCGCGCGGCCAGGGGCACCAACGAACCCTCGCCTGCCAGCAGCTGGCGCACCTCGAGCAGCGGGTCTTCCAGTCGCTCCAAGGCGCTCGCAGCGACTCCAGGCAAGGCGTTCGATCCTCGCGGGTCGCCTGGACCGAGCGGGAGGGTGACGAGCTCCGCCCAGGCGGGGTGTCGCTGCTCCACGTCTGGGTCTGGTCTTGCCGAGCGTTCAGTCATGCTCTCGCACCTCCGCGGTCTCACTCAGGTTCCTGTCCGTCTGCTCTCGCGCCTGGGCAGTCTCGCGCGCGTGAGCGCGCGCGTCAGCGCGCGCGCGCTCGCGCGCCAACGGCTCCAGGTCGATGAGGGTGTAATCGAACGCGTTCACGACGGTCACACCCTCGGGCGTGACGTAGCGGCGCGGCGCGTTCGCGCCTGAGAGGTGGACGTGACCGTGCACGTGCAGCAGCGGGCGCCAGCAACGATGGAAGCGGTTGAAGGCGGCCACCCCGCGGTGAGCGAAGTCGCTGCCCTCGTGCGGGCCGCAAGGCGGCGCGTGGGTGAGGAGGACGTCGACGGCGCGCCCGCGCTGCAGGCGCCGGTAGAGCAGCTGCGGCGTCATCCCGCTGACGTGAAGCTGCATGGCCCACTCGGTGTACTGGTGCGGTCCCGGCCGGTAGCGCGCGCTCCCCTCGACTCCCGCGATCAGCACGCCGGCCACCTCGACCACGCGCTTGTGCGCGTTGATGCAGCCTCCGGGCAGATGTACCTCGTCGGGATCCTCGGCCGAGCGCAGGTAGGCGTTGCCGTGATTGCCTACCACGTAGACGGGAGGCACGCGCAGCTTCGTCGCCAGGTACTCGAGCACGTACCCCGGCATGTCGCCAGCCGACAGGACCAGGTCGACCGGCGCCAAGTTCTCCGGGAACCGCTCGGAGTACACGAGCGGGGACACCGCGTCGGCTATGGCGAGTATCCGCACCTAGGACGCCAGATCGCCCGGCTCAGGCGCGCGCCGCTTCGGCGGCTCCGGCCGAGCCGTTGCCCCCTGGAGCTTCGGCGCTGGCCGTCTCGCCGGCGCGCCACTCGAGCCCCGCCCAGATCAGGTCCTCGATGTCACCGTCCAGGACCTGCCCGGGGTCGTGGCGCATGGCCCCCGTGCGGTGGTCCTTGACGTACTGCTTGTCGAGCACGTAGCTGCGGATCTGCGACCCCCATTCGATCGACTTCTGCTCACCCCTGGCCTTCATCTGCTCCTCGCGCCGGCGCGCTTCGGCACGCTCCCACAGGCGCGAGCGCAGGACCGTCATGGCCTTCTCACGGTTCTTGATCTGCGACTTGCCGTCCTGGCACGTGACCACGATCTCGTCGGGGGTCCCGGCGCGGTAGGCGACGCGCACCGCCGAGTCGGTGGTGTTCACGGACTGCCCGCCCGGACCCGAGGAGCGGTAGACGTCCACCCGGACGTCCTTGGGATCGATGTCGACCTCGATGGTGTCGTCGATCTCGGGCATGACCTCCACCGCGGCGAAGCTCGTGTGCCGACGGTTCTGAGCATCGAAGGGGCTGACGCGCACCAGACGATGCACGCCCCCCTCGACTTGCAGGAAGCCGAAAGCGCGCTCGCCCCGGAGGATCATCTGGGCGTAATCGACGCCGTTGGGAGCGGCGTCGTTGCCGACAGCGTCGAGCAGCTCGACGGTGAAGCCGTTGCGCTCGGCGTAACGCTGGTACATGCGCATCAGCATCCCGGCCCAGTCGGAGGACTCGGTCCCACCAGCGCCCGGCTTGATCGTCAAGATGGCCGCGCGGTCGGTATGAGAACCCTTGAAGAGGGTCTCCCGGTAGAGCGCGTCGAGCTCGCGCTCGACCCGAGCCTGCTCGGCCTCGAGTTCCTGCTTGTCGTCTTCCTCGGCGAGTTCGAAGAGCTCGGCCAGTCCCTGAACGTCGTCCTCCAACCGGGCGAAGCCGTCCACCACCTTCTGGAGGCGGTTGGCTTCTTGCGTGACCGATCTTGCGCGGTTCGGGTCACCCCAGAGGTTGGGGTCGTTCAGCTCGGGCTCGAGCTCGGCCAAGCGCGCCCTGGCGCCGGCCAGGTCAAAGATACCCCCTGAGGGTGGCGAGTCGTTCTTGGATGAGTTCCACAGCGTCGCACCTCCGCTATCTGGTACCCAGAGCCTAACTCACGCTTCGCGCCTCCTGCGCCTCGTGGACGTCTCCGGCGAGCGTGGTACGATTTCACTCACAACGCCGTGCCCCAAGAGTGCTGCGGCGTGCGCGCCCATCTCCCCGCCCGTGCGGCGGGCCCGCTCCCGCGGGCCCGGCCGTGCCGTATCTTCGCCCGAGGAGGCGACCGGTGGCCCCGCTCGACGGCTTCGGCCTGCGTGACGTGCTCGACATCGTCATCCTGGCCGTGCTCTTCTACCAGGCCTACGCGCTCCTGATCGAGTCGCGCGCGTGGAACGTGTTCCGCGGCCTGGCAGCGCTGTTGGCGTTGTGGTTCATCGCCACCCAGACGGGCCTGGAGGCAACACGCTTCCTCTTCGACCGGGTCGCACAGGTCGCCATCATCGCGGTGTTGGTGGTCTTCCAGCCTGAGCTGCGCGCCGCTCTGGAGCGCATGGGCCGCGGCCGGCGACGCAGCGCGAACGTCGGTGACCCAGTGCAGGAGATCATGACCGCGGTCCGCGACCTGGCGCAACAGCGCGTAGGTGCGCTCATCGCCCTGCAGGGCACGACGCCCCTCGCGGAGTACGGACGCGCTGGCCGTGAGATAGGAGCTCCCGTGAGCGCGGCCCTGCTGCACACGATCTTCGCGAGCCGCGGACCCCTCCACGACGGCGCCGTCATCGTTCGCGACGACATCGTCACGCATGCCGGGGCCATCCTGCCGCTCTCCGATCGTGACGCCGACGACGGCTGGGTGGCGCGGCTCGGAACCCGTCATCGGGCCGCGTTGGGGTTAGCCGAGATCACCGACGCCACGGTCCTCGTCATCAGCGAGGAGCGCGGCACCGTGTCCATAGCACGGGAGGGGGAGCTGCGCGTCGACATCGCTCCAGCTGACGTGCTCAGCACGCTGCAGGAGGTGTACGAGTCGTGAAGCCCCGGGAGCTGTGGCGCCGAGCGGTCTTCCAGTGGCCGCTCAAGCTGGCCGCGCTCGCGCTCGCGTGCCTCATGTGGGTGTTCGTCAGCACGGCGGACACCAGCGTGGGGCAGCGCAGCGTGCTGGTACCCATCAACGTGGAAGGCATCGCGCCCGACCTCGTGCCGATCGGCATCCCGGAGGTGGCCGAGGTAGCGTTGTCGGGCCCCAGCCAGCGCCTCGACCGGCTGCGCCCCGAGGCGATCGAGGCGGTGCTCGACCTGAGCGGGTTGAGCGGCGACTTCAGCGCGCCGGTGGTGGTTTCGCCACCGCAGGGCGTGACGCTCGAGCGCGTGAACCCCGCCGAGGTCTTCGGCATCCTCGAGCAGGTCGCCACGCGTGAGGTCCCGGTGCGGGTCGTGTACCTCGGCGCCGCACCCCCGGACGTGCGCTTGGTGAGCACCGCGGATCCCGCCACGGTGGCGGTGAGAGGCCGCGGAGCAAGGTTGGAGCGCGTCGTCCAGGTACTCGTCGCCGTCGAGGTGGGTAGTGAAGAGAGCG
>SKSV01000121.1 GCA_007122815.1 Trueperaceae bacterium
CGTGCTCGCCTCAGGGAGTGTGGCACGTCGGACCGGGCCTGACAAGACCCTCACGAACCGGGGACGCCGACGTCCGGCTCCGACGGCTCGAGCGTCCACGCTCGGATGCGACCGACGGTGTCCTCGGCGACCAGGCGTAGCCGCCACGGTCCGCTGGGCAGGTCGACGCGTGGCTCGCTTCTCGCCACGCCCATCGTGGTGCCCGCTCCGAAGCTCGCGAGCGCGTGCTCGTCACCTGCGGCGTCGATGAGCGTCACGCCGAAGGGGCCACCCGCGAGCTCTTCGAAGCGCAGGACCAGGAAGACCGTCTCACCGTGAGAGACGCCCCCGGGGAGGGTCGCGTCGAAGGCGGACCCGTCGAGCTGCACGTCGAACAGCGGCGCGTGGCTCGGGGGTGGCGGTACCTCGGTCGGAACGCCCGTAGCGACGGCCGGTCCGCCGGACCAAGCGTGCAACGCCACGGCGCTCAGGAGGAGCCCGGCCAGCGCCGAGGCGACGCCGACGACCTCGCGTGGACTGGTCGCCAGCAGCTCCGAGCGCGTCCGGCCCAACGCCCGCAGCTCGTCACGTCCACCGAGGCGCCACCAGACCACCGCCGCCCCGCCGACGAGGATCGCCGCGGCCAACGCCACCACGAGTGCGGGCGGCCAACCGGACTGCAGCGTGAAACGGACGGTGTCGTCGTTCGGTGCCGAGCCGTGCATCGAGGGCCACGGGAGGACCAGCCACGGCAGCAGGCCCGCCAGTGCGCCCGCCGCGACGCCGAAGCGGATGACGGCGTACCTCGCCGGGAGACGCCGTGGCAGCACGAACAGGGCCGCGAGACCCACGAGGTATGGGAGGAGGGTCCCGGCGGCCGTCACGAACGCCCGCTGGCCCTGCGAGGCCGACCCCGAACCGTACGAGGCGTGAGGGCGGTCGGACCAGAGGCGCGCGTCCACACCGGTGACCGTCGTGCCCACGGCCGTCGCGGCCAGCGCGTGCCCGAGTTCGTGGAGCAGCAAGTAGGCCTGGATGATGACGACCGTGGCGAGCACGAACCACACGACGGTCGAGAGGCGCTGGATCGTGGTCGACGGAGCGGCTCGCATGTCGTGACACTACGTCGCCGCAACGCGATCTTCCACGGTCTCGTGCCCCAGGTACAGGAAGTCGATGGCGAACGGTCACCCGCGTATAACCTGGGGCATGGAACGCGACGTCGGTGCGCGCACGGTACGAGCGCCCCGCGGCCCCCGCCGGACCGCCAAGGGCTGGATCCAGGAGGCCGCCAAGCGGATGCTGATGAACAACCTCGACCCCGAGGTGGCCGAGCATCCCGAGCAACTGATCGTCTACGGCGGCCGCGGCAAGGCCGCCCGAGACTGGCACGCCTTCGAAGCGATCGTCGCCACCCTGGAGCGCTTGGGAGACGATGAGACGCTGTTGGTGCAGTCCGGGAAGCCCGTGGCGGTCATGCGCACTCACGAGCTGTCACCGCGCGTCATCATCGCGAACAGCAACCTGGTGCCGAAGTGGGCCGACTGGGAGCACTTCGACGAACTCGACCGCGCTGGCCTGATGATGTACGGCCAGATGACCGCTGGCTCCTGGATCTACATCGGTACCCAGGGCATCCTGCAGGGGACCTACGAGACCTTCGCCTCGGCCGCGAAGCTGCACTTCGGCGGCAGCCTGGCCGGCACCATCACGTTGAGCGCCGGGTTGGGCGGCATGGGCGGGGCGCAGCCGCTAGCGATCTCGCTCGCGGGCGGCGTGGCGCTCTGCGTCGAGGTCGACCCGACGCGCATCCAGCGGCGCCTCGACACGCGCTACCTGGACGAGGTCGCCAGCGACCTGGACGACGCTCTGGCGCGCGCCGAAGCCGCGAAGCGTGAGCGCCGGGCGCTCTCGATCGGGCTCCTCGCTAACGCCGCCGAGGTGGTACCGGCGATGGTGGCGCGAGGCTTCACACCGGACTTGGTGACCGACCAGACGAGCGCGCACGACCCGCGCTACGGCTACCTCCCGCCGATGAACGCCGACGAGGACCCCGAGCGCCTGCGGGCCTCCGACCCCGACGGTTACATGGCGCGCGTGCGCGCCGCCATGGCCGAGCACGTGCGAGCGATCTTGAGCATGCAGCGCGCGGGAGCGGTCGCCTTCGACTACGGGAACAACCTCCGCGCGGAGGCCAAGGCGGCGGGGGTCGAGGACGCCTTCGACTACCCCGGCTTCGTGCCGGCCTTCATCCGCGAGTCGTTCTGCGAGGGTCGCGGGCCCTTCCGTTGGGTGGCCCTCTCTGGCGACCCGGCAGACATAGCGGCGAGCGACCGCGCGCTCCTCGAGCTCTTCCCGGACGACGAGCGGCTGCAAGAGTGGCTGCGATACGCGGGTGAGCGCGTGGCGTTCCAGGGTCTGCCCGCGCGCATATGTTGGCTCGGTTACCGGGAGCGTGACCGCGCCGGAGCACGCTTCAACCAGATGGTCCGTGACGGTGAGGTGTCGGCTCCTATCGTGATCGGGCGCGACCACCTCGACGCCGGCTCCGTCGCCAGCCCCTATCGGGAGACCGAAGCGATGCGGGACGGCTCCGACGCCGTCTCGGACTGGCCGCTCCTCAACTTCGCCCTGGCCGCCTCTTCCGGCGCCGCCTGGGTCAGCTTCCATCACGGTGGCGGGGTGGGCATGGGCTACAGCCAGCACGCCGGTCTCGTCGCCGTTGCAGACGGCAGCGAGGAGGCCGAACGGCGTCTTTCGTTGTGCCTGACAAACGACCCTGCTCTGGGGGTCGCGCGGCACGCCGACGCCGGTTACGAGACCGCGCTGAGGGTGGCAGACGAGCGCGGGCTCGACCTGCCAAGCCGCGGCCGCGAGGTTGGAGAGGGCTCGAGCGAGGGGGCGGAGCGGAGATGAACGCGCCACTAGCCCTACCCGTGGGCAGCTTCGCGCGCTCCGTGCAGCGCGACCTGCGCTCGGACTGGCGGGCGGAGGCGGCCGTGCTCGGCGTCCCCACCGACCAGGCGGTCGGCTTCAGGCCGGGTGCGCGCTGGGCTCCGAGCGCGCTCCGTGACGCTTCGCTCCGCTACGCGCTTCCTCCCGAGGGCTTCTTCGACCTGGCGACCGGCAAGACGGTGCTGGCAGGCTTCGACCTGGTGGACGCCGGTGACGTGGCGCTGGCCGGACTGAGCCCCGAAGCCGCGCGCGAGCGCGTGACGGCGGCCGCGCGAGCGCTGCGTGAGCGCACCAGCTTGCCCGTGTTCCTCGGCGGCGACCACTCGATCAGCTTCCCCTTGCTGCGCGCCTTCGATGAAGTACCGGACCTGCACGTGGTGCAGCTGGACGCCCACCTCGATTACAGCGACCGCCGCGGCGAGGACCGCTTCTCGAACCGAAGCCCCTTCCGGCGCGCCGTCGAGGCGCTCGAGAACCTGACTCACGTCACGGTCGTAGGTCTGCGCGGCATCCGCACCGATCCGGAGGCTCACGCGGCGGCGCTGGCGCGCGGGCACACGCTCGTGAGCGCAGACGAGGTGCACGCCGACCTCGAGAGCGTGATCGGCAGGTTGCCGTCAGGCAAGAAGGTCTACCTGTCGTTCGACGTGGACGTGCTCGATCCGAGCGTTCTGCCCGGCACCGGCAGCCCCGAGGTCGACGGCTTGAGCTACCGCCAGGCAGCGCGGCTCGCGCGCGCTGCGGTGGAGCGCAACGAGCTCGTCGGCGCCGACGTGGTGGAGCTGGCGCCGCACCTCGACGCCAGCGCCCTCTCGGCCCTGGTGACCGCGCGCGCGGTGATGGACCTGTTCGCGGCGGTGCGAGGGTGAGCGCCGCCGGCCACGGAGGGGCGGGCGCGCGGCGCGCTCGGCGAGGAAGCGCCGGCGCTCCCAGCGTCGAGCGCCTGCTGACCGGTATCGCGCAGCTCGTCACGCCCGCTGGTCCCGGGGCTAAGCGCGGCGCGCAGCAATCGGAGCTTCACGTACTCGAGGACGCGGTGATAGCCGTGCAGGACGCGAAGATATCCTGGCTCGGCCCGGCCTCGGCCTGGCGCGGCACGGCCATCGAGGAGGTGGACCTGGGCGGGCGCGCGGTGGTCCCCGGGCTGGTGGACCCGCACACCCACCTCCTCTGGGCCGGCGAGCGCTACGACGACCTCGAGGACCGGCTCGCAGGCGTGCCTTACCAACGCATCCTGGCGCGCGGCGGCGGCATCCGCTCCACCATGCGCGCCACCGCTGCGGCGGGAAGGGACGAGCTCTTGCGCGCTTCGCGCAGGCGGCTCTCGGATCTGGTGGCGTCGGGGGCCACCACCGTGGAGGTGAAGTCCGGTTACGGAGGCAGCGTCGAGGCCGAGCTAGAGGCCCTCGAAGCGATCGCCGAGCTGGGCGCGAGCTCCCCCGTGCGCATAGTCGCCACGCTGCTGGTGCACGTTCCCGACCCGGAGGAGCGCGCGACGCGATTGCGCGAGGTGCGCGAACTCCTCATCCCCGAGGCCGCCGCCCGCGGCTTGGCGTCGCGCCTGGACGTGTTCGTCGAGCGCGAGGCCTTCAGCGTTGCGGAAGCCGAGCAGCTGTTGCTGGCTGGCCGCGAGCACGGACTCGACCTCACCCTCCACGCGGACCAGTTCAACGCCATCGGGGGCGTCGAGCTCGCGGTCCGGTTGCGCGCCCGCTCGGTCGATCACCTGGAGGTATCCGGCGTCGAGCAGATCGACACACTCGCGCAGGGCGACACCGTCGCCACCCTCCTCCCCGGTGTCTCGCTGGAACTCGGGTTGCCGCCTGCGCCTGGGCGAGCGCTGATCGACGCGGGCGTGCCGGTCGCGCTCGCCAGCGACCTGAACCCCGGCTCGAGCCCGCTGTACTCCACCGCCCTCGCCATGGCGCTGAGCCTGCGCTTGAACCGCCTCCGGCCTGCCGAGGCTCTGGTGGCTGGGACCGTGAACGCTGCAGCCGCGCTCGGCCTCGACGACGTCGGATGGCTCGGCGTCGACGCCCGCGCCGACCTGATGGTGCTGCCCGAGGCGGACTGGCGCGCGCTCGTGCACGGCATGGGCGGGCCCGGACCCGTCGAGGTCTACGCCGGTGGGGTGAGGGTCGACAGGGATGCCGGCGCGGAGACGCCGCGTAGGTCATGAGCGCCAGAGGAACGCCACCAACCCTGGTGCTGGACGACCGCGTGACGCTGGCGCAGTTCGCGGAGGTGGTGCGCGGCGGCGCCCGAGTGCAGCTCGCCGAGGCGGCGCGCGAGCGCGTGGCGGCGTCGCGTGCGCTCGTCGAGCGCATGGTCGCCGAGGGAGAGCCGGTGTACGGCGTCAACACCGGGTTCGGTAAGTTCCAGGCCGTGCGCATCGCCCTAGGTGAGCTGCGCGCGCTGCAGCGGAACCTCTTGGTCTCCCACGCCATCGGGGTGGGGGAGCCGCTGCCGTCGGAGGTGGTGCGCGGCATGCTGCTCCTGCGCGCGCAGGCGCTGGCGGTCGGCGCGAGCGGGGTGCGGCCAGAGCTGATCGAGCGGTTGCTGGCGTTCCTGGACGAGGATGTCCACCCAGTAGTGCCGTCTCAGGGATCCGTGGGCGCCTCGGGTGACCTGGCTCCCCTCGCGCACATGGCGCTGCCGGTGATCGGTGAAGGAGAGGTAGAGCATCGCGGGCGCGTGCGTCCCGCCGGCGAAGTGCTCGCCGAGTTGGGCATGGAGCCGCTCGAGCTCGAGGCGAAGGAAGGGCTCGCGCTGGTGAACGGCACCCAGGCGATGGCCAGCCTGCTGGCTCTGGTCCTGCTCGACGCCGACGTGCTGGTGCGCAGCGCGGACGTCGCCGCGGCGATGAGCGTCGAGGCGCTCAAGGGAAGCCACCGCCCGTTCGACGAGGCCGTCGCGCGGCTTCGGCCGCATCCCGGCGCGGCGACGGTCGCCACCAACATGCGCGCGCTCCTGCGCGACTCGCCTCTCAACGCCTCACACGCCGACTGTGACAAGGTTCAGGACGCCTACTCCCTGCGCGCCGTGCCGCAGGTGCACGGCGCCGTGCGCGACGCGCTCACTTACGTTCGGGGCGTGCTCGAGACGGAGTTGGCTTCGGTGACGGACAACCCGTTGTTGATAGTCGAGGAGGGCCGCGCTCTCTCCGCCGGTAACTTCCATGGCGAGCCGCTCGCCTTCGCGGCCGACCACGCCAAGGTCGCTCTGGCCGAGCTGGCGAACATCGCCGAGCGGCGCGTGGAGCAGATGCTGAACCCCGCGCTTTCGGGCTTGCCGGCGTTCCTGGCGGCCGACGGCGGTCTCGACTCGGGCCTGATGATCAGCCAGTACACCGCCGCCGCTCTTGTCAGCGAGAACAAGGTGCTGGCTCATCCTGCCTCGGTCGACTCGATCCCCACCAGCGCCAACCAGGAGGACCACGTATCGATGGGGACGATCGCCTGCCGGCAGGCGCGCATGGTGTTGGAGAACGTGACTTGGGTGATCGCCATCGAGGTGATGTCGGCGGCTCAGGCGCTCGACTTCCGCGCGGGGCTGCGCCCGGGCGTGGGTGTACACGCGGCCCATCAGCGCGTGCGCCGTGAGCTTCCCCACCTGGAGCGCGACGTGTACTTACGTCCAGGGCTCGACGCCGTGCGCGAGCTTGTGCGCTCCGGTGAGCTGGTGCGCAGCGCAGAGGAGGCGGCGGGCGCGCTCGCCTGACGCGGCTATCACGCCCTGCCCTCGGGGTCTCTCGGGGGCTCCGTCGCCGCCGGCACTCACGCGGGAGCGCCCTTCTCGGCGTACATGGCGGCGTCAGCCCGCTCGAAGACCCGATGCCACGGCTCGCCAGCCTCGCCCAATGCGAGACCGACCGTGGCCGGTATCGGCCCTCCACGTTCGTCTCTGAGGGCGGCGATCCCGGTGCGCACCCGCTCCGCGATCCCCCGCGCGGCCGACTCGTCGGTCGTGGGAGCCACCACGACGAACTCGTCGCCGCCCCAGCGCACCACTAGGTCGTGAGGACGCACGCTGGCGCGCAGCGCCCTGGCGACCCTGATCAGGACGTCGTCGCCGAAGGCGTGGCCGAGCTCGTCGTTGACGCACTTGAAGTCGTCTAGGTCAACGACCAGTAGGGCGTAGCGACCTGCAAGACGCTCCAGGGCCGCGTCGCCCGAGCGCCGGTTGAGCGCTCTCGTGAGGGGGTCGATAGTCGCTGATTCTTCTGCCGCCGCCTGCGCCCGTGAGGTCGCGCTCAAGCTCCAAGATAGCGTGTACAGGAGGCCGATCAGGAGAGGGTTGCCGGCGAGCAGGGGCAGGCTCAGCACGGGGTGGATCTCCCCGGTCGAGACCGCCCACCACGTCGCCGTCGCGCCGCCAAGGTAGGTCACTAGCGACGCCAGTGCTCCGCTCACGGGGCCAAGGAAGAGGAACGCCGCCGCGTACCCTAACGGCAGGTAACCGAGTACGTGAGGGTAGCCCGCCTCGAAGCGCCCGGTGAGCGCCAGCTCGAGTGCGCTGCCGGTCATCGCCGCGAGCGCGCTGGTGACGAGGGCCCGCTCCAGCGCCTTGGACGCTCGAGCCTGCGCCCAAGCCAAAGCCGTCGCCGCCATCGCGACGAGTGCCAGGATCGGTGTCGCGAGCGCCTCGGCCCATCCGGAGAAGCCGTCCCCAACGGATAGAGCGAAGAGCACCAGCAAGAACGCCGCGATGACCGGCATGCCGAAGCGGTGGAACGCCAAGCGCGCACGCTCGAGCACATCGGTGCGCGCCGTCGTTCGGTCGAGTGGCCCGTTCGCACTCACGCTTCCGAGGGTATTACGGGCCCTGTGA
>SKSV01000031.1 GCA_007122815.1 Trueperaceae bacterium
CTGTCCTGCTCGTCGGTGAGGAAGTGGCCGGTACCGAGCAGGAGCATGAAGTAGCCCTGCATGGTGGTGGCCTCACCCATCGAGGTACCGGCGTTGATCTGGAGCGGGTAGCTGTCGGGGTCGGCCGCCTTGAGCGTGCGCGCGGTGTCGAGCAACTCCTCCCACGAGGTCGGTTGCCAGGAGCTGGCGTCGATGCCAGCCGCCTCGAGCAGGTCGCCGCGCACGTGGATCATGCGGTAGTCGGTGCCGAGAGCGATGCCGTAGCGCTCGCCCTCGAACATCGTGAGCTCCTGGAGGCCGAGGGGGATGTGGTCCCAACCTTCCCACTCGTCTACGGCGGCTCCACCCACCGCGTTCAATGGGCGCAGCATCTGGCCGTCGACGAACTCAGGGATCCAGAAGCCGTCGAAGGCCATCACGTCGGCGCCAGCGCCGACCGAGAGGTCGAGGGCGTACTGCTCCCTGAGAGCCTCGTCGCTGCCGCCGAACTCGATCAGCTCGACGTTCACGCCGGGGTTGCGGGCCTCGAACTCGGGGATGATGAAGTCGCGGATCCACTGGACCTGCTGGTCGTTGACGCCCCCGGCCACCATCCGTCCGGTGATGGTGAGCGTCTGGGCTAGTGCCGCTGCTCCCATGGCCAGCAGGCCGGTGGCGAGCAGCGCGGTTAGTGCGGTGCGGATGCGGGGTGTGATCATCTTGCCTCCGTCGGGTCGAGCTAGACGCTTGAGAACGCTTCCTTGCACGGGGTGCTCCACGGTGGACGGGTGCCTCACTTCAACTCCTGCCCTCCCTCCTGCTCGGTACCAGCTCCAGGCTGATGACCTGGGCCGGCCCGAGCGCCAGGTCGAGGCCATCGCCGGTGGGTTCCAGGCGGGCCTCGCGGGTCTCGTCGAGTCGCACGAGGTGGACCTCGTGCAGGGGGTGATCGAAGGTCAACCGGCCGTTCACCGGCACCGGCGCGGGGTTCCACAGGCGCAAGACGCTCGAGCTACCGTCCCTGGAGGGGCGGTACGCGGACAGGGTGAGCGGCGGGTCGACCCGCAGCCCGGCCACCTCTATGGGTGCGCCGACGGCGAAGGCGCGCGGTGGAGCCGTGAAGCGCTCGGCCTCCTGGGCTAGCGGACCCTGCCACCAGTCTCCGAAGAAGGGTACGAGCGCGAGGTCGAAGGTATGGCGGCCGCGGCACTGAGCCTCGGGTGTCGGGAGCGCGGGGCCCGCGCCCTGAGGGCGTGAGCGGAGATCGTCGCGGGAGAGCCATCCCACGCAGCGCAGGAGCGTCACCGCGAGCTCGACGCCAGCGTCGGTCGCTTCGGCCTGGTACTCGGGGAGCCCGCGGTTCAGCAGCGCCAGCCCGCGGCGCGTGGCTGTGTCGGTAACCGCAACGAAGCGGCGTTGGTGACGGGTCCCGCTCGGCTGCTGGTACCAGTCGTCAGTCTGGTCTGGGCGCAGGTCACGTTGCAGCACGTGGAAGTGCCCGTCGGCCGCAACGAGCTCGGCGTCACAACCGCTGGACACGACCAACCGCAGGCGGTGGTCTTCGCTCTGGTTCTCCAGGTCGACGCGGATGTCGAGGCGGGTCACGCCGACTTCCAGCGCAACGGTCAACTCGATGGGGAGCCTCGATTGGCCCTCTCTGCGCTGGCGGTCCGAGCTGAGTCGTTGGGGTAGCTCTAGCTGGTAATCGAGGCGAGCGCTGGCTCGTACCGGGCCGCGCTCGAGCAAGCGCGGTGGAGCCGCGCTCGTGTCGAACGTCAGCGGATCGCCCACCCCGCTGAAGTCGTACTCGTCCCCCGCGTCGCCGATGTCCTCGAAGCGCAGCTTCAGGTCACGGGCGTGACCGTCGCCCTTGTCGATGAGCGTCACGTTGCCTCGGGCTCCGATCTCCACGCGCAGGTGCTCGTTCTCCAGTGTCACGCCCTCATCGTGCGCGCTCGCGCGCGCGATGACGGGTTCCACGCCTAGCTCCTGTGCGTGGTCCGGCGCTCGTTCGGTTCCCGGCTGCCCCGGCCGCTCCGCTGCGCCCTCCTCGTCGTTGCCTTCCTCCGTCTCTACCCGCACGCTCGTGATGCCCAGCGGGGGCACATCGGCCAGGACGGTGAGCTGGACCTCCTCGCAGGCCTCGTCAGCCTGACCCGGGAGGGTTCCGGCTCGCGAGACGGTCTGGTGCAGAAGCGGGCGACCTCCAGCATCCAGCACCCGCAGACGGGATGCACTGCCGGGCGGGAGGCGAAGCTCGGTGTCGACGACGGAGAGTAGGGGAGTCGGGAGCGGGTTGTACAGCGCCAGGTGGCGCGCCTCGAGGCGCTCGTCCCGCGGGTCGTCTCGGTGATCGGCGAGGTGATCGACGGCGCGCCGGCAGAGGTCTTCGCCCAGTTGTGTCACCTGCTCGAAGCGGCTCATCACCTCGCGGTGAACGGGGTCGATGGAGCAACCGTAGATCGAGTCGTGAGCGTGGTTGAGTAGCAGCGTGCGCCAGGCGATGCGGAGTAGAGCCTGTTGATCGGGCGCCCCGTGCCGAGCAGCCAAGGCGGTGAGCGGCTCCGCGTACCTCTCCAGCAGCGTCTGGGCGTGGTGGTTGGCCTGCTTCAGGTACATGCGGGCGGACCACACACCGCTCAACACGTGGTGGTAACGGCTGCCGGTGAACTCGCCGCGATGTGTGGCCAGGGAAGCGTCTTGGGACTGCACGGCGCGGACGTACTCCTCGACGTCGGAGTGCACGACGTCGACGTGCTCGAACGCAGAGTCGAGGTCTCTGACGATGGCGGGCAGGTTCGGCTGCGGGAAGAGGTGGTCGGAGCCGTTGAGCATCAGCACGGCGTCTCCGGTCGCGTAGGCGTCCAGACCTCCCTCGAGACGCTCCAGCGCTTGGCGCAACCACTCCGGGAACTCTTCGCCCAGAGCTTCCGAGCCGTACAGGGCGGCGCTGAAGTGGCGGCGTGCGCGCTCCGGATCGTAGTCGTCGCGGAGCTCCCAGTCGAGGTGACCGAGCGCGGCTACGGCCGAGTAGGTGTTGAGCAGGTGTACGGCCAAGACCCGCTCCACGCCGTCTGCGGCGATCCACCTGAACTCCGCGCGGAGACGCTCACCTTCGTTGCCCACTCCGCGCTCGAAGACGATGGCGTCCAGCCCGAAGCCCTTCACGATCAGCGGTAGCTGTGACACGTGGCCGAAGGAGTCGGGTGTGTACGCGACCCTCATCGGCTCGCCGTAACGCCTGCAGGTGTCGCGCCCCAACTCCAGGTTGCGCACGAGGGCTTCGGGGCTGACGAGGAACTCGTCCGCGAGCACGTACCACGGACCGATGCGCAGGCGCTCTGTGCGCACGTGCTCGGCGATGGTCGCCGCGCGCTCGGGGCGCACCTCGAGGTAGTCGTCGAGAACCACGGCCTGCCCGTCGAGGGTGAAGCGCCGGTACTCCGGATCGTTCTCGAGCAGCTCCAGCACCTCGTCGACGACGTCGACCAGGCGCGCCCTGAAGACCTGGAAGGGCTGGTACCATTCGCGGTCCCAATGGGTGTGAGGGACGATGTGGACCGTGCGGTGGGCTGGGCTCATGCGCTCGACTCCCTGATCACCAGCTCGTGCGGCACCAGCCGCTGGGACGCGCCCCCGGTCGCACCGTCCATCCCGGCCAACAGCAGCTCGATGGCGTTGCGACCGAGCGCGAAGGCGTTGAGCTCGACGCTGCTCAGGCGCGGGTTGGTGTACTGGGTGAGGTCGTCGTTGTTCATGCCGATGATGGCGACGTCCTGCGGTACCCGGCGACCCCGCTCGTGGAGCGTGCGCATGGCGACGACCGCTTGCGGGTCCGCGACCGTCACGATCGCGTCCAGCGCGAGCCCGGCGCCCAAGTGCGCGTCGATGACTTCTCTCACGGCGTCGGGCGGCGCGTCCACGTAGGCCACCCGCGGCCTCACGCCTGCGGTGGAGCATGCCTCGCGGAAGCCCTGCTCACGATCCTGGGTGAAGGTGCGGTAGGCGGGGCCGTTGATCAGCAGGGGAGCCCGGCGGCCGGGCGCGAGAAGGTGTTCGGTGGCGTCGCGTGCGACAGCGACGTTGTCGTTGTCGACCGTCGAGACGCCGGCGACTGGGCTCCGGCCCAGGAGCACGTGGGGGAAGCGCGCCTCGACGACGTCCTGGAGCAAGCCGTCGTGCTCACTGGGGTTCATGAGCACTACGCCGTCCGACCAACGCTCGGCCATCAGGCGTTTGAGCACGGATCGGGCCTCGGCTTCGTCTTGCGGGACCGTCAGGGTGAGGGTGTAGCCGCCGTCGCGCGCCCCGTCGTGGAGCCCGCGCAGGTAGTGCGTGAAGAACCCGCTGGTCATGTTCGCCCCGAGCGAGGGGTCGAGGAGGTGGATCGACCAGGTGCGGCCGCTCGAGAGGCTTCGGGCTGCGCGCATCGGGTGGTAATCGAGCAGCTCGGCCGCCTCGAGCACGCGTCGGCGAGTGGCCTCGCGGACTCTGGCGTCGCCGTTCAGCGCCAGCGAGGCGGTAGAGACGGAGACGTTCGCGCTCCTGGCGATGTCTCGGATGGTGCTCAAGGCTCCCTCCTGGATAGCGCTCCGCACGCTATCGAACCGGTTCGATACTGGGCCCACGAGAACCGCGCGCGGGTCTTCAGAGCCGATCTGTCCGTGACCCGATGGTAGTACCGCCGCGGGCTGGCGTCAACCGTAGCGGCGCCCCGGCGGGACACCGCTGCGCTTCGCCGGCCTTCTAGAGGGCGACCGAAAGCTCGCTACTGCACGTCAACGGGCCGCGGCGCCTGCGGCTCACCGGTGAGGTAGGACCTCTCGGCAGCCTCGCAGGCGGCCAGCACAGCGAGTCCCTGCCTGATGCCGGGTGTTGGCCGGGAACCGGTGCGGAGCGCCGCGACGAAGGCCGCTAGCTCGGCTCGATAGGCCTCCGCGAAGCGCTCCAGGAACCAGGGCGCGTGGGTGCGCTCGATCCGACCCTTGCGGTAGATCGTCAGCCGGTCGAGCTCGTCGGCGCGCACGATGCCCTTGGACTCGCTGCCGCCCACCTCGAGCACGGTCTCGTAGCCGTATGCGTTGCGCAAGCGGTTCTCGATGACACCCAGAGCGCCTGACTCGAAGCGCAGCGCCATGACGGTGGTATCGGGCTTGCCGAGCTCTGCGAAACGAGCGTTGGTCAGTGCAGCGCCGAGGGTCCGGATCTCGGCGATGGAGCCGGCAACTGCCAGCGCCAGGTCCATGTCGTGACTCAGCGTGTCGTGGAAGATCCCCGCAGCACGCTTCATGCCTTCGAAGCTGGGCCCCTCGGGGTCCGACGTCACCGACCGGAAGGTCTCCACGCGTCCGAGCGCGCCGCTGCGGACGTGCTCCAGCAGGCGTGCAACGCCGGCGTCGTAGCGGCGTTGGAAGCCGATCTGGAAGGGAACTCCCGCCCCGCGAACGCTCTCGGCGACCTCGACGGCCTCCGATCCGGAGGTGCCGAGCGGCTTCTCGCAGAAGATCGCCTTGCCCGCCGCTGCGGCCGCCTTGATCAGGTCGCCATGCGTGTGGGACGGGGAAGCTATCACCACGGCCTGAACTGCTGGGTCGGCCATGGCCTCGCTCGCTTCCACGCCGGCCTGGACGTCCGGTGAGAGCGACGCCGAGCGCCGCGCCAAGTCGCGGTCGACGTCGACGACCCAACGCAGTGCTGCGCCGGGCAGCGACACCAGGGTGCGCGCGTGGAACGCCCCCATCAGGCCAGCGCCGATCAGCGCGAACCCTATCGGGTCTGGCAGGGCGATCGAGTGTCCCGCGGACCTTACCTGAGAGCTACGCTTCGCCATGATGCCGAGTGTGCCACGAAGCGCCTACGGTGAGCAGGTGGCCGATGCCCCTCGCGCTCGAGCGATTATCCTCGGTGCACCGGGCGCGGCTCACCGCGCTAGGAGGTCCGAGTGCTGCTCTTCCTCTTCTTCGGCTCTCGCAACGTGAGGCGCACCCTCGAGGAGGGCGAGTTCCACTGCCCTCGCTGCCGTGCCGTGCGACGCTACGAGCTCGTCCACGCCCAGCCGCACGGTCACGTCTACTTCATCCCCCTGTTCAAGCTCGGTCAGGGTCAGGAGTACGTGCGTTGCCAGAGCTGCCGCACCCGCTTCCACCCGAACGTGCTGCGTGGGGACACCGACGCGGCCGCCGCGCACGCCAGCCTCGCCTCTGCATGCGCAGCGGCGCTGTGCAGCGTCGTCCTGGCCGACGGGAACGCCAGTGAGGCCGAGGTCAGCGCGGTGGCGCGTGAGCTGAGCGCGATCGGTGGAGCACGGGTCGATGCGGAGGACGTGCGGCCGTTGCTCCGGCAGCCCGGGGCAGGGGAGGTCGGACAGGCCGAGTCGATGCTGGCTCGTGTCGCCCGCTCGTTGCGCGCGGAGGAGCGCGAGGAGATCGCCAGGGCGATGCTCCGGGCCTCGGCCGCTGACGGTGACCCGTCACCTGCCGCGGCTGCCGTGGTGCGACGCCTCGCGTCGGTGCTGGAGATCACGCCCACGCACCTCAGGGGGATAGTCGCGGAGCTCGCCGGATGAGTGGAGCTCTCCGGTTGGCTCGTCACGGGGCTTCGGTGCGGTCCGGGCCGTGCGGGGTTAGGCTGGCGAGGTGATTGGAGACAGCCATGGCACGCGTCGACGGTGAGGCTCCTCCGGCAACGGGTAAGGACAAGAAGAAGGGTGCGCCCAAGAACAAGCTCGGCTGGCTCGACAAGAAGCTCTACGAGAAGGAGCTCGCGACGCTGCAGGTCGAGCTCGTCAAGCTCCAGGCTTGGGTGCAGAAGAAGGGCCTGAAGGTCGTCGTCCTGTTCGAGGGCCGCGACGCGGCGGGCAAGGGCGGCACCATCAAGCGCATCACCGAGAGCCTGAACCCGCGCTCGTGCCACGTGGTGGCGCTGCCGAAGCCGACCGAGCGCGAGAGCACGCAGTGGTACTTCCAGCGCTACGTGGCGCACCTGCCCGCCGCCGGCGAGATCGTGCTGTTCGACCGCAGCTGGTACAACCGCGCGGGCGTCGAGCGCGTGATGGGCTTCTGCACGGAGGAGGAGTACCAGGAGTTCTTCCGCTCCTGCCCAGAGTTCGAGCGCATGCTGGTGCGCAGCGGGATCATCCTGATCAAGTACTGGTTCTCCGTCAGCTCTGAAGAGCAGGAGCGTCGCTTCCAGAGGCGCCTAGAGCGCGTCACGAAGCACTGGAAGCTGAGCCCGATGGACGTCGAGGCCCGTCAACACTGGGTCGAGTACTCGCGTGCCAAGGACACGA
Organism: Trueperaceae bacterium; assembly: GCA_007122815.1. Classification (GTDB taxonomy): domain Bacteria; phylum Deinococcota; class Deinococci; order Deinococcales; family Trueperaceae; genus CSSed10-48. The sequence continues at coordinate 7,268 of SKSV01000031.1, forward strand.
TGTTCTCCTACACCGACACCAAGCAAGCTCCTTGGTACGTGGTGGACGCCGACGACAAGCGCCGCGCACGGCTCAACACCATCAGCCACCTGCTCAGCATGATCCCCTACGAGGACGTGATCCCGCGCGTGCAGGAGCTCCCTCCTAGAGCCGACACGGGCGCCTACGTGCGCCCTCCCCTCAAGGAACAGACCTTCGTTCCGCAGCGCTACTGAAGACCCTGCCATGAACCGATTGGCGCTCCTCACAAACGCTGCGAGCGGCGGCAATCGAGGGAGGCGCTGGTCGCTCCTGGAAGGGCTCGAGCTCGAGCACTTCGTCACCGACGACGTCGACGAACTACCCGGCGCCGTGGACGAGCTGGTCTCGTCGAGACCCGACGCGCTCGCGGTCAACGGTGGTGACGGGACGTTGCAGACGCTTCTCAGCGCCTTCGCGCAGCGCGATGCGCTCGAGGCTCTGCCGCCGCTGGCGGTGCTCCCTGGTGGC